>JAURYZ010000106.1 GCA_030653635.1 Coriobacteriia bacterium
GTCGGCTCATCGCATCCTGGGGCTGTAGCAGGTCCCAAGGGTTTGGCTGTTCGCCAATTAAAGCGGTACGCGAGCTGGGTTTAGAACGTCGTGAGACAGTTCGGTCCCTATCCTCCGCGGGCGTAGGAGACTTGAGAGAAGCTGTCCCTAGTACGAGAGGACCGGGATGGACGAACCTCTGGTGTACCAGTTGTCGACCAACGGCACCGCTGGTTAGCTACGTTCGGTTTGGATAACCGCTGAAAGCATCTAAGCGGGAAGCCAATCTCAAGATGAGGTCTCTCACTGGGCTAACCAGGTAAGGCCCCTCGTAGACTACGAGGTTGATAGGCCGCAGGTGTAAGTGCAGCAATGCATTCAGCCGAGCGGTACTAATAGGCCGAGGTCTTGATCTCATTCTGTGTGATTTCCAAGCGCTATGCAGCTCTCAGGGTGCGAACGCACCTTTGGGCTCATTTGACAACGGCATAAAGCCGTCCACCGAGAGCCGGTGGATGCGTTCAGTGGTTATGGCGGAGGGGGTCCACCCGATCCCATTCCGAACTCGGTAGTTAAGCCCTCCAGCGCCGATGGTACTGCGGTGTAGTCCGTGGGAGAGTAGGACGCCGCTGAACGCATCCAACGGCTCTTGTGGTTTTCTGGGAGTCTTTCTAGAGCCTCAAGAGCGCTCCAAGCGCTAAGCTGGCACCATGATAGAGCTGCTCGAGTACGAGCGACTGTGGCTGTGAACGGGGAACAAGAATGCGTGTACAGGAGCAACTTCCGGTCAGCCCGGCTCGTGCATTGGCCCCGCGCTATCGTGTGATCCTCCACAACGATGACGCGAACACCATGGATCATGTCGTGAACACGCTGCGTCGCGTTGTCCCCCGTTTGGACGATATGGCTGCACAGGCAATCATGTACGAAGCGCACCGATCCGGGGTTGCTCTCGTGGTTGTGTGCCCCTTTGAGCCGGCCGAGTTCTACCGCAATGGATTGCGATCGGCCGGTCTGGGCGCCACGCTCGAACAGGCATGAGCATCCAGCCGGCGAGCTGGCACGATTCATGCACTAGCATAAGTGACTGATTCAGTCAGGATTGTGGTATCATCCGTACGATCCGATAGGTAATGGCGTCGGTTCGTTTCATGCGGCCCGGCAGATCGAAGGAGAACGCACATGCACGAGAGAGTACAGGCGGCTCTGGACTTGATCCGGCCCGCGTTGCAGGCTGATGGCGGCGATGTTGAACTGGTAGAAGTAGCTGAAGATGGCGTCGTGAAGGTCAAGTTGGTCGGGGCGTGCCGCGGCTGCCCGATGTCGCAGCTTACGCTGGCCAATGGAGTCGAGCGCGTACTCAAGGAGCAGGTTCCTGAGGTTGTGCGCGTCGAAGCCGTCTAGTCACTGAGTTGAGTTTACGTAGGGCCCGCACCTCTCTTGAGGTGCGGGCCCTACGTGTGTCCCTGGACCCGAGTTGCCATATCAAGCGCCGCTCCTCGGCGTATTTTTGTCGTTTACGAATGCGAGACAGCCACTTAGAACTTTGCTGCCGCCGTTCGTCGCCTGTGCGTTGACGCACTATATGTGGGATGCGGTAAGATGCAAAACGCAACATATTGTGGAGGAGCGCAAACGGGCCCACTAGGGCCCGTTCGTCGCTTGAGAGACCGAGGTACCAAAGAGAGGGGCGGGCAATGCCTGACGCCGCGCGTAAGACCGAGTATTCCCGAGCTATCGACGATATCCTGTCGCCTAACTCGCTCAAGGTGCTACAGAAGCGCTATCTGCTCAAAGATGAGGCTGGCAATCCCGTCGAGCAGCCTAGTGACATGTTCCGCCGGGTGGCGGAGAACATAGCCTCTGCCGAGCTGGCCTTCGGAGGGGACGCAGACTCCGTCGCCGAGATGGCCGCTGATTTCTACGATCTCATGACTTCGCTCGAGTTCCTCCCGAACTCGCCCACGCTGATGAATGCCGGCCGTGAAATCCAGCAGCTTTCTGCGTGTTTCGTTCTGCCGATCGAAGATACGATGGACTCGATCTTCAGTGCCGTTCGGGATACCGCGATGATTCACAAGTCCGGAGGCGGAACCGGCTTTTCCTTCTCACGCCTGCGTCCCGGTGGCGACCAGGTGCGTTCGACTCAGGGCGTCTCGAGCGGCCCGGTATCCTTTATGCGCGTCTTCAATCAGGCGACTGAAGCCGTGAAGCAGGGCGGCACGCGTCGCGGTGCGAACATGGGCGTCCTTCGGATCGATCATCCGGATATCCTCACCTTCATCAAATGCAAGGCCGACGGGGACTTCGCCAACTTCAACATCTCGGTCGCGCTGACCGAGGAGTTCATGGACGCGGTCAAGGCTGGCGGTAGATACGCGCTGTACAACCCACGCAATAAAGAGGTGGCCGGCGAGCTTGATGCGCGTGAGGTCTATGACCTCATCGTCCAAATGGCCTGGGCCACGGGCGACCCTGGAATCATCTTTATCGACCGCATGAATAGGGATAATCCGACGCCAGCTTTGGGCGAGATTGAGTCGACCAACCCTTGCGGGGAGCAGCCACTGCTTCCGTACGAGGCATGTAATCTTGGGTCGATCAACTTGGCTCGCATGCTCAAGCTCTCTGAGGGTGGTCCCGAAGTGGATTGGGATCGACTCGCCGACGTCGTACACAGGGGAATCCGCTTTTTGGATGACGTGATCGAGGTCAACGAGTATCCCCTCCCCAAGATCGATGAACTGGCGCGCGGCAATCGCAAGGTCGGCTTGGGCGTCAAGGGCTGGGCCGACATGATCATCAAGATGAACATCGCCTACGACTCCGAGGACGCTGTGGCGCTCGGCGAGAAGGTCATGGGCTTCATCAATGCAGAGGCGAAATCTGCATCGCGCAAGTTGGCCGAACTGCGCGGAAACTTCCCGAACTGGGAAGGTTCGGTCTACGACGCACCGGAAGGTAGCGCCATGCGCAACGCTACGGTCACGACGATCGCCCCGACTGGGACGCTGTCGATCATCGCTAACAGTTCCAGTGGCGTTGAGCCCCTCTTCGCTGTGAGCTACGTTCGCACAGTGATGGATAACGATCGCCTAATAGAGGTCAATCCGATCTTCGAGGAGATCGCCGTGAAGCGCGGCTTCTATTCCTCCGAGCTTATGGCCCTTATAGCTGACCATGGTTCCGTTGACGACATCGATGATGTTCCCGAGGACGTCCGTCGCATCTTCGTCACTGCGCATGATATTCGGCCTGAGTGGCACGTCCGCATGCAGGCCGCATTTCAGAAGCATACCGACAACGCGGTCTCCAAGACCGTGAACTTCGGTCATGATGCCACTGCTGAGGATGTTCGTCATGTCTATGACTTGGCAGATGAGCTTGGCGTCAAAGGTGTCACCATCTACCGGGATGGCAGCAAGGACAACCAGGTCCTGACCACCGGCAAGACCTCGAAGAGCGGCGCCGCCGAGGAGCATGCGCGTCCGGGCGAGATCGAACCGCGCCCGCGGCCCATGGTCACCCAAGGGCGCACCGAAAAGATCCAGACCGGTTGTGGGAATCTGTACGTTACCGTGAACTGGGACGAGCAGGGCATGTGCGAAGTGTTCACCCAGATGGGCAAGTCGGGTGGGTGTGCTTCAAGTCAGTCAGAAGCACTTTCTCGTATGATTTCGGTCTCGCTTCGTGCCGGCGTGGATCCTGAGGCAGTTTTGAAGCACCTGAGGGGGATTCGCTGCCCGAGCCCAAGCTGGACGGAGGGTGGCAAGGTGCTGTCATGTGCTGACGCGGTGGGCATCGTGATGGAGCACGCACTTACCTATATGCAGACAGGTCAGGCTGGAAAAGGCGTGTCCAAGACCGGAGAGAAGCTCGATTATCTTTCCGGTGCATGTCCTGAATGCGGCAGCTCATTGGAGCATGAGAGCGGGTGCGCCGTCTGTCGCGCCTGCGGTTTCTCCAAGTGCGCGTAGCCAGGATCACATAGCTCCTAAGTCGCGGCCGCATTCAGGACACTGGGTGCGGCCGCGCGACCGAGATGAGGGGAACCATGGTACTTTCGGACCACAGCATTAAAGAGCAACTGCTTCAGGGGCGGATTAGAATCGAACCCCTCGATCCGGAAGATATCCAGCCCTCCAGCGTGGATCTTCATCTTGGTGGGCATTTCCAGGTCTTCAGGAATTCGCGCTACCCATACATCGACCCAAGCCGCGAGCAGGACGGATTGATGGAGCTCGTCGAGGCATCTACCGAGCAACCATTCGTGCTGCATCCAGGGGAGTTTGTGCTCGGCACCACGACCGAACGCATCGTCTTGCCAGCTGACATCGTTGCACGCCTCGAAGGAAAGAGCTCGCTGGGCCGACTCGGCCTGCTCATCCACTCGACGGCAGGCTATGTCGATCCAGGTTGGGACGGAC
>JAURYZ010000108.1 GCA_030653635.1 Coriobacteriia bacterium
CTTCGTCATGGCGGTGTCCTTGGTGTCTCCGACCAACGGCGCGCCAGCGGTCCAGTCATAGACCGTAAACTTCTTGAGAAGTCGCTGCGTGAGATAAGGGTTCGCGGTCATCTGATTCGCGGCTGCATGAACCTGGTGGCAACGGCTGCAGGTAACGCCCTGCTCAACGCCATCGATATCGAAGGAGTTGTGAGCGTTATTGTAGTTGGTACCGCGGTAATTAGTCTCACTACCACGATAGACTTGGGTGTATCCACCGGCGCCACCGACATGACAGTAGTTGCATGCTTCGGAGGCGGGTGCGGGGAGCAGAATCTCGCTACCGAGCACGTCGGCATTGTGGACTGAATGGCAAACTGCGCACTTCACGGTCGACGTGGCATATCCGCCATGGGGTGAGGTGGCGCCCAGGTTGGCGGGCATGGTCGCGGCCACAGACCAGTCAAGCCAGCCCGCGAAGGCCGGTGTGGCGAAGGCAAATGCGAGCATCAGCGACGAAACCGCCACGAAAAGGGCTTTGCGAGCTGTCACCTTGACCATCCGTAATCCTTTCGAAGCCTGTAACCTTCAACACCGCTCAGTGACCTTGTCCAAACAGGGACAGAGCCACCATTAAGGATTCTACAGGAAATCCCCAGACAAGCAACCCGAGGGCAAGCGCAATCCACCCCGAATGCGCACGTCATCATGACATATCCGAGGCGCGATCGCGACCCCATCTGTGCCATTTATACACCGAGAAGACGAGCAACATCGTAAGCAGCAGCCCGGGCAACGCGACATATCTCCATGGCGAAGACTCGAGGCGTCGCGCAATGGCCAGGGCCGACGGCCCTGCCGTATCCGGCAAGCGCACGACCTGCAACCTTTGATTCTGCGTATCCGCCACCACAAACCAGTCGCGGCTCTCGTCGTATGCCACTGATGTCGGGTAGTAAAACTCGCCATCCTTTGTCCCGACACCACCGTAGGCGCCCAGAACGTCACCGTTCTTAGGATTGACGACCACGAGCTCGAATCGGAAGGCGTCAGCGACAACTAGGTTGCCGACACCATCGAACGTCAGATCCTGAGGAAGATCCCAAACCGGAAGGTCCTTCTCGTCGGGCGCGCGTGAAGTTTCGGTGGAAACTTCCACCGCGGCTTCGGCCGGGCTCGACCATGCAAGGGTACCCTGCGTGTCAAATGCCTGGATGCGGTGGTTGTATGAGTCAGCGATATAGACCCGGCCATCGCGCACGGCAATGCCTTGGTATGCATCGATCTGCCCAGGCCGCTTGCCTCGCGTCCCAAACTGGCGCAGCGCCTCGCCTGCCGCTGAGTACACGTAAACGGTTCCGGGGCCTAAGACATACACCTGTCGCGAGTTCACAGCGATGCCTCGCGGTTGACCCGGGACGCTCCACTCGCGCACGAAATGACCTTCTGGGTCAAAGACAACGACCTTGTTTCCCCAGCTATCGGCGATGTAGAGGTTGTCACGAGCGTCGAGTGCGATGGACTCTGGGCGCTGGAACATGCCCGGTTCAGTGCCGCCTCCACCGGTGTGCACGATGCGCTTGAAATCCCCATGCCGCGCAAAAACCAGGATGCGGGCCCGTTCGGGATCGGTGGCATATATGTCGCCGTTCGAGTCGATCGCCACAGAGTACGGATGCGCGAACTGCTCTTCGGCAGACGGGCCGAACCCGTAGATGCTGCGTACCCACGTCATCCTCGTGTCGGGAATCTGCACTACTCCGGGCGGGCTGACTGTCTTGACGAACAGGAAGCTCATGGCCGCTAGCAGGACGAGCAGCACAACGATCGCTGCGATAAGAGTGGATCGAACAAATGTCCTGCTCATGTGATCATCAGCGCCTCAGGCCCAGTTCTCGCAGGCCAGCTAGGGCCTCGGGATCGTCGGGAACGAACTGCAGGGCACGCCGGTACGCGGCCGCGGCCAATGAGGTGTCGTTGCTTTGCGCGTAGTAGCCAGCGATCCTGACCATCGCGGCGGCATCGGTAGGCTCGATATCAAGTGCATCATCGAGGTCGGCGATGGCCCCAAGACGGTCGCCAGTCTCCCATTTTGCGATACTTCTGCCCCGAAGTGCTGCCGCGAGTGTGGAATTGGGTGGCTGAAAGGTGATCTGTTGCTTCTTGAGTTCTGTAGTCTGAAGCGCGTATTCATCCTTGGCGATACGAGCCACGACGTCGTAGACCCTTATCGCCTCGTCATAATGCTCCGCTGCCCGCTCGATCTCCGCGCGAGCCAACTGCACCTCTACGCGCGGCGCCTTGGTCATCTGCTCGGCGCGCGAAATGATCTCCATCGCCTCATCGAATCGGTCCGAGATCGCGTACGAGTACGCGAGCTTGACGTGATTTGCGAGGACCTCGGGCTGCTCGGCGACGGCGGTCTTGTAGCGCTCGATATCGCGCTCAACAGCCGAGCGCGGCGCACCCAGCGTCTGAAGGTAGAGCGCAAACGAGATAGCCGAGGCCAAAGCCACTACGAGCAGACCGCCAGCAACGAGTCGCAGGGTGCGGCTGATCCGATCCTCGGGCGCTTCGGGAGTCTCGGGTGCGTGACCGCCCTCAGCCGCTATGTCGTGGTCGTCGTACGTGTCCATGTGCTCCTCGCGTGGTGCGTCACGCCGATGCTACCAGAATCGCAGGTCATGGTGCTGGCCTGAGAGCAAGCCTCATGCCTCATGCCCGCGTGCCCACCCGACGAAGTGGCCTTACGCCCCGCTTGGGCCACGATCTCTTTGCTGCCACTCCCTGAACGCTGAACGCATCGCGCGGCGCACAGGAAGCGCCTTCATGACCGACAAAGCGTGCGCGGTCGGGAAACCCGTCAGCGGGATCCGAAGGGCATGTCCAAAGATGCGGGACAGTGAAAGCAGTGCCAACGAGCTGCGATAAAAGGCTTCTTCGCGTGCTCTGGGCGTCAGCGCGGGATCGGGATGCTCGAACACCGCCGAGGACCCCGTGTATCGATCCCACCCAGCATCGGGAAGGAGCCATTGCGAGTACTGCTCGTAGAGCTCCGTCCCGGGAAAGGGGGTTAGCAACACCGGGTGGACGCCGACGTCGAGACGGTCTGCGAGCCTGACGACGCCTTCGAACTGCGCAAGGGAATCCTCGCGGGATCCGAGTACGACGAACAGCACAACGTCAATTCCCGCCGCTTTCAAGCGTCGGATGGCAGCTTCACGGTCGCCCCCTTGCTTGGCAGACGCATGATACTGGCCTAGGCGCTCCTGCTCCCCCTCCCATCCGACCCAGACCGAGAACAACCCGCTGTCCTTCGCGGCGGCAATGAGCTCGTCTCCGCGAGGACCCTGCACCGAGCGCAAGTCGCCGAAGCCGTACCAGGGCCTGCGCGCGTGCTCGGCAAGTTGGCGAAACAGCTCAATCGAGCGATCGACATCCGCTCCCCAGATGTTGTCATCGCCATTGAAATAGACCGCTCCGGGACACGCCTGTATCTCCGCCACGACCTGGTTGATTGGCCGGAACCTGACGGTGTCGCCGAAGAAGCGACGCACAGAGCAAAACGTACAAGCGTAGGGGCATCCTCGCGCAGTGAATACCGTACGGAATCGATATGAACCCTTCAGAGCGCCGAACAACGGCATCGGCAGATTATCGAGGCTAAGGCGCTCTCCTCGATAGAACTGCTCAAGAACGCCTGCCTTGGCATCCTCAAGAACCTGCGCCCATACAGACTCTGCCTCCCCCACCACGACCGCATCGGCGTGACCAGCAGCCTCATCAGGCAGCGCAGTCGGATGAATACCGCCGAGGACGACTTGGATGCCGCGAGCCCGCAGCGCATCGGCGGCGGCGTAGGCCCACGTGGAGGTCGCTGTGATCACAGATATACCCACGAGGTCGGCGTCGACTATGTCAACGTCGAACCGCGAGGTGTTGGCGTCGAAAAGCTCGAGCCGGACGTCCGTCATTGCGCGCACGGTGAGCGCGCCCAAGTACTCGAGCACGGGCGGCGCTACGGGCACGCGCCCTGAGTTCGGCATGGCGGGAAATACCAGCAGTACCTTCATTGGCGCCGCGTCATGTTCACAGACCCTGCAGGTAGGCGCCGTGAATCGAGTTGTACACAACGGGAACCACGACGAACGAGAACGCGACAACTGGCAACGCCGCGACGAGCACCCACGCCGACCGTCTGCCCCGCCATCCCATAGTCAAGCGCAAGTGCAGGAAGATAGAGTAGACCAGCCACGTCACCAACGACCACGTCTCGACCGGATCCCACGCCCAGTAGCGACCCCATGCCTCGTTCGCCCAGATGGCTCCGGCCACAACCATGACGCTCAGGAAGACGAGTCCCACCGCCGCAGCCCGATACGCCAGGTCGTCCACAACATCTTGATCGGGCAACTTATTCAGAATCGCGTCGGTTCGATGCGCGCCATGGCGGTCGCGGAGCAAGTAGGCCACCGCCAGCGCAAACGCGACGATGAACGCCGAATACGACAGCTTCGCAAACAGGACGTGCACGGTGAGCCACCAGCTGGCGAGCGTGCCGCCCGCGATCTCGTCAGTCCTGTCGGCGAGCATCGCGGCACCGAGGGCAAGCAGCGATATCGGCATCAGCACTGCGCCGAGCGGGCGTAGCTGCGGGCGCCACCACCCGAGGAACACCACCGTGGCCACGGTCGCGTAGGCGTATGCCGCCACGACCTCGTAGAAGCCGAGGAATGGAGCATGGCCCACCCTCGCCCAGCGGACCGCGAACGCCGCAGTCTGCAAGGCCAGCCCGGACGATGCAACGATGAGCCCTGCTGCCAGCAGGCGCTTTCCCGTGAAGACGGTACCCGCCACGAACAGCACGGTGCTGAGTGCATAAACCATCACGGTCGACCAAATCAGCACGATCTCCGTTGCCAGACTCATCGATCCTCCACCTCGCCGGCCGCCGAACGCACGACCTCGATTACTTGACGCTTGAACAGGATATCGCTGCGCGAGTGCCACATGCCGACATGCAGGGAGTGACCTTCATCGTCCTCGACCAGAAGCACGCTCGCCTTTCGCGTGGGAACGAGCAGCGCAAGCGCGAGGCCAAGAATGGCCGTGATGAGTAGCGTGTAGATGAACGGCACCGACCAAT
>JAURYZ010000112.1 GCA_030653635.1 Coriobacteriia bacterium
TGCCTGCGAGCCCATGATGCTCAGTACGAGATCGACCGCAGAGCGATGATCCTGTCCAGCACTTCGGACTCCACCGTGATACGCCAGCACAGCATCTCCTGCCGATATCCCGGCATGTATTGCCGAAAGGCCCGCCGCATCCCAGCGCTCGGAGTGCAACGCCTCGGTGGCCTGAGCCAAGAACTCCTGGGCCTTGGCCAAATAGAGTCTCGAGTCGCTCTTGTTTGCAGGCCGCGTTCGGTCGGCCGACATCAGCCCATCACCTCAGATAATGGACGGCCCGATACGAGGATCCCCTCGTCGCGAGCACGAACAAGAAAACCGCTCTGATTCATGGTAAGTGCCGAAACTGGCGACACGATCACGGATAGCGGCATCCCGTAGCGCCTGAAGAAGCGTGGGCCTGCAATGTCGGCGCGGCGATTGGCTTCCAGAGCCGTTGCATCGTCCTTTACGACAAGGAGAACGTCGATGTCACTGCCAGGGCGAGTCTCCTCGTGGGCCGCGCTTCCGAACAGGACCACACTCACCGCCGTGTCAGCGAAAGTATCTTCAAGCTGACCGACCAGATCGCCCAAGAACGAATCCTCGGCTTCCAAGACCGGCAGAACAATTGACTGCACCAGCAGGTTGTCGCGCACGAGTTCGTGGGTGATCGCCCTGCCTACCCGCCGGCGAGAAACCACGCCCAGACTCGCAAGATGCTCGAGTGCCTTCGCCGCGCCCGGTTGGCTCAGATGTGCTAGGTCTGCAACCTGGCGACCGGTCAGCGGGGTCGTTTGATCAGCGAGCAATCGCAGAACCGCAGTCCTTGCATGCCCACCGAAAAGAGCCGTGATGATATCTATACTGGAGTTCATGTTATGAACACTAGAACATTCATAAGTAGAACTCAAGTTATATAGCCGTTCCCGTAGTCTACGCCGCGCTGGTCGCTACGGCGCTCTTCTCCTCGGCAGGTATCGCCAACATGAGCGCGTAGCGCACGAGCACGTAGAGCACCATGAGCGTCGCGAAGCCATCCATGGCCATCACGGCGAGCTTGGGGATGAACGATCCGGCCGCGGTGGTCGCCAGATAGCCTACTTCACCGCTTTGATCGGGTACGGCAGCACAAAGATCGATGGGTCGATCTTCTTGCCCGCCGTGAGGTTCGTGAAGATGCGTCGCGTGGTGCGCAGCTCGTAGGGCGAGCCGTCGTCATTGGGAGTGTCGCCGCGTGTAAGCACACCGATGACATCGCCATTCATGGTCAGGTACGTGATGTCCTCGGTGTACCAGGAGTTCGCCGCCCCGGCCAAGTCGTCGAGCTTCTGGACCGTGTACACGACCCGCTCGGCCCCGGTCGCGTTGTCGCGACCATCTGCCGCGCTGTCGGTAGCCGGACGCGAGAACTCTGCCAGATAACGATCGACGCTGGCCACCGAAGGCTCGCAGTACTCGCCCTCGACTTCCACGAAGTACGCGGTCGTGCCGTCAGGTGACATGATGTCGCGCAGATGCACGCCGTCTTGCCAGATCGAGTAGCGAAAGCGGCGGCCATCGAGCCACAGTGTTCCGGTGCCCTCGAATGACTTGTTGCCGTCGGCCTCGACGCTTTGAAGCTTGAAATCGCCCGTGAGAGAGTCGGCATCAAAGAACTGGTCCAGCGTCGGGTCCTTGATGACGCCGCCAGTCTTGCTCAAACCCCCCGAGCCGCCGCAGCCCGCAAGCGAACCGGCCACAAGCATTGCGCTCAGTACGATGAGTATCCCGTGCCTGAACCTTCGTGACATCTGAAATCCCCCTGCTCGACTAGAAGTTCTGGCGGTTGACCTTCACGGCCTTTTGGAACTGGTCGTAGGTTTCACAGAAGGTCTGCGAACCGTCCTTGCCCGTGAGCACGTAGTAGAGGTACTTCGTGTCGGCAGGGTGCGCAGCCGCCTCGAGCGAAGCGAGCCCGGGGTTGCTGATGGGACCGGGCGGCAGCCCGTCGTGCACGTAGGTGTTGTACGGCGTGTCACGCTTGGTGTCCTCGTAGGTCACCTTGTCGGAACCTACAGGCATCTCATAGAGCACAGTGGCGCAAAGCTGCAGACGCATACCCTTATTGAGGCGATTGTAGATGACCGAGGACACGAGCGGGCGCTCTTTGGCCACCTTGGCCTCACGCTCCAGGATCGATGCGATGGTAACCACGTCGAACACGGTGAGGTTCTTGGATGTGGCGAAGGTCATGTCGACGCTCGCCATGTTCTCGTCGAAAGCGTCGAGCATCTCGATGACGATCTGCTCAGACGTCGTGCCCTCCTTGATACGGTACGTCGCCGGGAACAAGAAGCCCTCGAGCGAGCCGCCGTTAGTGTCGGCGAGATGCGGGCGATCGGCGGCAAACTGCGAGGCGCCGGTCGTGAGGAGCGCGAGCAGCTCATCTTCGGGCACGCCGGCCTGCTTGGCAAAGCGCGCGGCGATCTGCGTGATGGTGAAGCCCTCGGGGATCACGACGTCGTAATACACGATGTCGGGGCCCTTCGTGAGCTTGGCGAGCACGTCTTCGTACCGGCTACCGGTCACAAACGCGTACGTACCGGCCTTGAGCTTTCCGGCAACATCCGAGTTGCGCGCCTTGAGCCGGAACATGCGCGCGTTATCGACCACCCCCGCCGAGGAGAGCGTGCCGCCGATACCTGCGGTGCTCGTTCCCGAGTCGATCACGATTTCGACCGACTGCCCCGCGGCGATGCCCGAGCTGTCGGGCTTGAGCAGCAGGTACCAGCCGGTAGCGCCAGCGGTGAGCGCGAGCACGATGAGCAAGCCGAGTATGGCCAAAGGCACCCGGCTGCGTTTGCGGGAGCGCGACGATCTCGTAGGGCGTTGGATGGTTCTGCTCGACATGAAGCCCCAATCAGGCGGCGATGATGTATCCGGCATGGTCGTTCACGGCGCCGCGCAGGCCTTGTGCCTCGGCGGCGCCTCAGTATTCTACTTCGTGAAGCGTGTAGCATGCCACACCGCGCAGCTCGCCCTACTCCCTACTTCTCGGTTCGCAAGATCTTGCCCGGGAAAATGCCCACATTTGGGATCTCAACCTGGACGTCCTCGCCCGTCACCTTGATGCTGAACGGCACCGGGCTGTCACCCTGGATGTTGTCCTTGTTATAGGAGGCCGACACGTTGGGTCCGGAGACCGCCATGTTGAGCGACGCCAAGCCATTCGCATGCATCAAGCTGATGAACCTGAGCTTGTCGTCGCGACCCGTGCCTTTGACCTCGCCAAAGGACTGCAAGAAGCTCGCTGCGGGACCGTCATACTCACCGTTCACCGTAAACGTCGCGTAGCCTTCGCACACGCCACCTTGGGCCACGCCGCCGCCCTTCTCGGTCAGCTGCATCGGCGTCGAATCGGCGCTAAGCGAAAAGACCGACGCCTGCTCCTCCGATTTCGCGACACCGGCCGATCCGGCCGAATCCGAGCATCCAACAAGCGCAATCGACACGATCACCCCACACAGAGCAATGACTCGCTTCCCCCTCACGGAAAGCCCTCCTCCTCCTAGCGCGGCATCACATACCCATACTTGGCCAAAACGCTCTTCGGAAACTCAAAGCGCACGGTCATAAGCGGATCGACGACCTGGCAAAACTTGAGGTTGCCAACCAGACTCATGAGCATCGCGCCGTCGTTGAGAGGCATCCCCGCCACATCGGTCAGAAAGCCCAGCATGCGCGCAAGCGCATCCTTGTAGGCATCGTCGACCGTAGCCGCCGAGGCGATGACCGCCACGACCTCGTCGTTCTCAATGAAGGGCGTCGGCAACCCCGGAATCGGCACGACCTGCGCCGTGAGGCGCACGACGCCAGGCGTCTCAGCGCCGCAGATGACGACCTCGCCGTCACCCATGGCCGCGTGCATGTCACCGCAGCCGAATAGCGCGCCCTCGACGCCCACCGTGAGATACAGACTCGCTCCAGTGGTCACGAGCGTGCAATCCATGTTGCCGCCATGTCCGCCCGGAGTGCTGTTAGGAATCTCGCCCTCGGCCGGTGCCACGCCGATCACACCGAGCATCGGCTTTTGCTTGACCTCGATGAGGTCCTTAAAGATCACGGTGTCCTCGGTATGCGTAAGAACGGTGGTCTCCATCTCGGTGATCATCTCGCCCATCCCGCCAACACCCGGGACCGTGACCATGACCGACGGGCCGGTGGCCCTAACCTCAAGCAGGTCGACGCGCAAAACATCGCCTGGCATCGTGCCCTCTATGTAGATCGGCCCTGAAGCCGGGTTCGTGATGCTCCAGTCCAGCGTCTCAAGCGTATCGGTCGACGTCTTTAGCTGACCGCTGAAGCAATCGTGGGTCTCTATCGAGATCTCCTCGCCCTGCTTGAGCCTCATGACCGGAACCACGTCCGGAGAAAACGCGAAGAACGCCTTGTCTCGACTCAGTTCAGTTGCCATAGCTCCAACCTCTTTCTCGCGGTGTCACTTCTTACGTGCAAAGGGCAGTCGTATCTCCGAGCCGCCGATGATGCCCCCAGGCCGCCATATCAAGATGACGATGAGCAGGATCGCGACGGAAACCTCGGTCAGACCGTAGACCTCAAATGAGATGACGCCCGAGTTATTGAGCCAGCCTTCGAGCTGGCGCAGAAGTTCGCGCATGACCGTGACGATCACCGTGCCCGAAAACGCGCCCGAAATGCTTCCCGCGCCGCCGACAACGAGCATCGTGAGCAACAGGAACGCCTCGGTGATGTAGAACGACTTGGGAGAGAACGAAGTGATGTAGTGCGCCCACAGTCCGCCGCCCACGCCCGCGATAAACGAGCTGGCCACGAAGGAGAAGTAGCGCACTGCCACGACGTTGATTCCGATGGCTTTGGCGGCATGACGGTCATCGCGAGACGCGCGCAGGCGCAACCCCAGCGACGACTCCCTGAACAAGTGCGCCGCCACAAGCGTGATGCACGCACCGATCACCGCGATCCACAACGTCGTGAAGAACGGTACGCCGAAGAACGTGCGCGGTCCGTTGGTGACGTTGTCCCACTGGGTCATGATCACGTGGATAACAATGAGAGCTGCAAAAAGCGTGATGACGCCCACAGCGTCGGACAGCCGCATGAGCGGCCATGCTACGGCCGCCGCGACCGCAGCGGCAACGAAGCCGCCGATCAGGAGCGCAGGCAGCACCGGCATATTGATCTCCACAAGCGCCGGATACATGTTGGGCACACCCATCGCCTTGACCGCGGCAGGCGTGGAGCAAATCGAGGCCACGAACGCGCCGATGCCCACGAATCCGACGTAGGTCCAGTTCAGGATCCCGGAGTTGCCCATGAACATCTGAAGTCCGAGCACCATGATCAGGCTGACGCACAGGTACGTGTACACGTCCACGAACACCGGCGGCGCAAATGCGTTCATCACGAATGCGACGAGCACCAGCACGGCGATGAGCGCCACGATCGTTGAGCGGTCCAGGACCGCATCGAGTATGGTCCGTTTCGACCTCATCCGACACGCTCCTCGGTATAGCTGCCTCTGATGATGCCCTCAGGCCGAAACAGCAGAAACAGGATCACGATCACGAACATGAAGGCGTCTCGGTAGTTCACCATCGATGCGGGAAGCGTGATGCTCAAAACGTTGAACAGCAGGCCGTAAACGAACCCGCCAACCACGGCCCCCATGAGCGAGTTCATGCCGCCCATGACCGTCGCGATAAACGCGATCAGCAGCGGTGCGGCGCCGATAAGTGGGTCGACCGATGACGATCGCCCGACCCAGAAGATCGAGACCACACCAGCCAGAAGACCGCTGATGATGAACGCCACCGAGATGACCATGTTGGCCTGCACACCCATGAGCCGGGTGGTGGTGAATTTGTCGGCTGCGGCGCGCATCGCGATGCCGAGCACTGTGTACTTCATGAGTAGCGTAAGTCCCGCCAAAAGGACAACGGCGGTGATGATCGTGAGGATGTTGCGCAGCGGGGTGGTCACGCCAAACAGCGTGACCGATGCGTTGAATGCTGCGGGCAACGGCACCGCACGTGCACGCGGGGAGACGATGAGCAGCACCGCGTTTTGCAGCAGAACGCTCACGGCGAACGATGTCACGAGCATCGCATTCAGTGACTTGGTGCGCACCGGTCGAAACGCCACGAGCTCTGTCAGATAACTCGTGAGCGCCGCGAGAAGCACGGCGATGATCATGGTGGCCCACCAGGGCGTGGGCGTGTAGATGCCGAGCACGTACATCCCATACCCGGCGACCATGATGTACTCGCCGTATGCAAAGTTCACAAGCTTGAGGATTCCGTACACGAACACCAGCCCGAGAGCCATGAGCGCATACAAGCTTCCTAGACTGAGCGTGTTGATCACAAACTCGCCGCTCACAGTGTCACCTCGCTTGATTTGTCTTTGCTTCCGCCAAAGTACACAGAGGCGATATCGAGTTCCTTCTCCAGTTGTGCCGGCGTACCCGAGAACTCGATATGCCCGGTCTTGAGCACGTAAGCTCGATCTGCGACCTTCAACGCGCGTTCGGCGTTCTGCTCCACGAGCAGGATCGTGATTCCACGATCGCGCAGCATGCCGATGAGCTCGAAAATGTTGTCGACCATCGTCGGAGACAAGCCGAGCGAAGGCTCATCGAGCATGAGCAGCTTCGGATGGCTCATGAGCGCTCGGGCTATCGCGAGTTGCTGTTGCTCGCCACCCGAGAGTAGCCCACCTGGCTGACTCAGCCGCTCCTCGAGAATCGGGAACAGCGCAAACATCTCTTTCAAGTCCTGCTGGTAGCGGGAACGCTCGTAGCAGGTGTAGGCGCCAAGTCGCAGATTCTCGGCAACCGTGAGGCTCGTAAAGATCTCCCGCCCCTCGGGCACCATAGAGATCCCGAGCTTCAAGATCGATTCCGGCTTCTTGTTCATGATGCTCTCGCCTGCGAACTCGATAGACCCCTGGACGGGGCGCAGCACGCCGCAGATCGACTTGAGCGTGGTGGATTTGCCAGCGCCGTTGGTGCCCAGAAGCGCGACCAACTCGCCTTCGTTGACCTCGAGTGAGATCCCGTGCAATGCGGTGATCGCGCCGTACGAAGCTTGTAGTTCTGTGACCGTGAGCATGGGTTCCCTCCCTTACGCGGTGCTTCCGAGATACGCACTCACGACCTGTGGGTCGGCGCGCACCTCCTCGGGCGTTCCGTGCGCGATGGTCTTGCCGTAATTGAGCACGTGCAAGGTGTCGCACAGGTTCATCATCAGACGCATGTCGTGCTCGACGATCAGCACGCCTACGCCCTTCTTCTCTGGTATGAGCCTCAGCAACTCGAGCAGCAGGTCGCTCTCCTCTTCATTGAGGCCGGCGGCCGGCTCGTCGAGCAGCAGGAACTTCGGTTTCATGGCGAGCGCCCGTGCGATCTCCAACTTACGCTGGTGACCGAAGGGAATCTCACTGGCGAGGCGATCGGAGAACTGCTCGATCCCCATCTCCATGAGCAACTCCTCGGCAAAGGGAACGGCGGCTCGTCTCGAACTACCCATGCTGACAGCGGCGACCTCGACGTTCTCAAGGACGGTGAGCTCCTTGAACAGTCGGATCGTTTGGAACGTGCGCGCCAGTCCCGCGTGTGCCACGCGGTGCGGTGGCTTCTCAGTGGTAGCGGTTCCGTCGACGATGACCGACCCGCTCGTCGCGCGAAGCAGGCCGGTGACCACGTTGATAAGCGTGGTCTTGCCCGAACCGTTCGGACCGATCAGGCCGAGGATCTCGCCCGTGTGCATTTCGAAGCTGACGTCGTCCACGGCCTTGAGGCCAGCGAACGACTTACATAGATTGCGTATCTCGAGCGTGCTGGACGAACTTTGCGCAGCTTCCATACAGGTCTCCACAATCAAGAGTCGGACACGAGCGTCCGTCGAATGTCACGAAACCTGCGGGAGGAAGCCTGTAAGCCAGGCTCCCTCCCCAGGGGTTTCGTATCAATCAAGCGGTGTTGCGAGTAAGCCCTACGGAGCCGGGATCTTCTCCGGGATTACCCACTTCATGAAGGTGTTCTTGCCGCCTTCGATCTTGACCAGTGCGGCAGCCTTGTTCGGCTCGTGACCGGAGGCCGCGTCAGACCACTTGAGCTCACCGGTGAGAAGGTCGAACGTATTGGTCTCCATGGCCTTGGCGACTTTAGCGCCATCGGTGCTGCCGGCTTTCTCCATGGCCTCAGCAAGAAGCATCACGACGTCGTAACCGGGCATGATCCACACGGCGTCAGGAGCTGCGTTGAACTTCTTCTCGTACGCAGCGGCAAAAGCGCTGTACTTCGGGTTGGCCTCATCGGATAGGTAGCCGTGAGTGTCGAACACGATGCTGTTGCCGTACTGCGCACCCAGAGCCTCGAACAGCGCCGGATCGTCGTAAGAGTCGCCACCCATGATGGGGGCGGTGATGCCGCTCTCACGCAGTGTGCGGATGATGAGCGCCAGGTCGGGCATGTAGGACGAGACGTAGATCACGTCAGGCTGCTCGGGGAGTGCCTTGATGCGAGCGAGCTGGGCCGAAACGTCGGCCTGACCCTGCGTGTAGCTGTCCTCGAACAGGACCTTTCCACCAAGCTCCTCATAGCGAGCGATGAAGTAGCGCGAAAGGCTCTTGGTGTAGTCAATGAAGTCATCGGTGATGACGTATGCGGTCTTGAGATCCTGGCCGTATGCGTACTCAGCGACGGCTGCGCCCATGGTGGTGTTCCACATGGACATCGTGAACTGCTTGTCGCCCAGAGCGGCCGAGCCATACAGCGGCGACGATGCTGCCGGGGAGATACCGACGACGCCAGCCTTCTGCGCCTCACGGCTGGCCGGACCACCGAAATCGAAATCGCTCGGTGCAATGATGGCGACGGCGCCCTTGTCGATCATCTGCTTGGCCACGTTTCCGACCGTGACCGGATCGCTCTTGCCGTCAAAGTTGAGCAGTTCGACCTGCTTGCCGAGGATGCCTCCATTGGCGTTGAGCTCATCAACGGCCAACTGCGCACCGCGCAATGCAGGCTCGTCGAGCGGGGCCTGGATGCCGGTCTGGCAAAGTGCCGCGCCGATGATGATCTTGTCTCCGCCATCAGTGGTGGCGGGATCGTCCTTGGTCCCGCAGGCCGTGAGCATCATGGCCACGACGAGCATCAGGGACAGAAGGACTGAAATCCTCTTCATATTCTTCAAGGTATCTTGCCTCGCTTTCAGGAATGCAAATGAACGATTGCTTGTTGATATTGCAGCCGGATCCTGACGAGTTCCCCCTTCCTCCAAATCGAGAAACGGAAATACCGTGCACCTACCAAGTGAAGTATATAACTAGCCACGCGAGCGCGCTTCGCTAACCGAGCCCGGGGTCTCCATTCCCCCAATATCACCCGACTACCGCAGAAGCACCGTCTTGGCCACAACGATTCCGCTGGCGGAGTAGGGCTGATCGATCGAGCCCAAAGGCCCGCTCACGTCATACTCGAATCGAAAGATCTCGCCCAGATCGGCATGCAGCGTCACCATCACCCGGTCCCCAGCCTCGGCCCCGTCCAATGGCACGCTAAACGCGAACGACTCGCCCTTACCGCGCGCCAACCATCCCAACAGACGTCCCGGGACTCCATCGCTCATGATGTGCACCGCGACCCAACTCGGACCGGGAAGTCGCACGTAATCGACCAAGAGCGAGCCGTCGGGGCCCAGCTCTTGGTCCTTGACCGCCACCGAGGCCAAGTTCTGTGGCGCCTCGACGCCAAAGTTGGTGATGACGATGTCGTTCTCAACGGGCACTTGGTCCACGAACACGGGCTTGTCGAAGCTGCGCTGTGGTCGCACCGGGTCGTACTCGAACACCCGATGGTGCCCACGGTCCGCATGCAAAGCGACTCTCACGAACGCGGAGTCGGCCGCATCAAGCGTCACGAGAACGTCGCGACTCTCGCCGGACTCGACGCGCACTCGGCCGAGCACGCCGTAGGGCGCAGCAACAGAACGGATCACGAGCCAACCATCGCCCGGAGACACCACGCGCGACACCAAGATCCCTTGCGCCGAGGAGCTCTCCTCGGCGACCTCAAGGCTCGCGTCCCCATTCGCCGCCACGACGCCTAAGCCCATACCGGGCCCCGGGGTCGAGCCTCCATCAGCCATGCCCATGGCACCGGAATCCGAGCTTTGCGTCGCGCACCCCGTGAGGGGC
>JAURYZ010000124.1 GCA_030653635.1 Coriobacteriia bacterium
CGGGCAACGTACGCATCTTCAAGCAGATGTTCAACCGCGGCATGATTTACAAGGGCTCAAAGCCGATCCACTGGTGCATCCGATGCCACACCGCTCTCGCAGAGGCCGAGATCGAGTATTCCGATGAGACCTCCGAGTCGATCTATGTTGCGTTCAAGATGACCTCGGAAACCCCCTGGGACGCCCAAGGTGACGTGAGCATCCTGATCTGGACGACCACGCCTTGGACGCTGCCGGCCAACGTGGCTGTGACCTTGGCCGACCGCGCGCAGTACGTCGGTGTCAAGCGAGACGGTCGCATTTTTGTGATGGCCGAGGAACTCGTTTCTGCCGTGGCGCTCGTGGCAGGTTGGGACGAAGGCAGTTATGAGATCCTGCAGCATCGTGCGCTGGGCAGCGAGCTAGCAGGGCTCAAGTACGCGCAGCCGATTCACGATAGCGTCGAAGGCATCATCATCACCGGCGCTCACGTCGAGCTATCGACCGGTACCGGCGCGGTCCACACTGCGCCGGGCCACGGCGATGAGGACTATCTGGTCGGCATGAAGTTCGGCCTGCCTATGCCTATGCCGGTGCTCGATGACGGTACGTTCGATGCAGGTGGCGGCCCGTTCGTCGGCATAAACGTCAATGACGCCAATCCCAAGATCATTGAGTGGCTGGAAGAGCGCGGCACACTTGTCGCGTCGACCAAGATAAGCCACAGCTATCCACACTGCTGGCGCTGCAAGCAGCCGGTCATCTTTCGTGCGACCGAACAGTGGTTTGTGAGTATGGAGAAGGCTGCAAAAGGTGTGCGCCCCCTGCGGGAAGCCGCGATGGAGGCAATCAGTAAGGTCGAGTGGATTCCGGCGTGGTCTGTTAATCGCATCTCAGCCATGGTCGGCGATCGACCCGACTGGTGTATCAGCCGCCAGCGCGCCTGGGGTGTACCCATCCCGGTGTTCTCCTGCTCCAAGTGCGGCGAGACGATCGCGAACGACGGCACGTTCGATGCGGTCATCGAACTGTTCCAGACCCAAGGTGCTGACGCATGGTTCACGCGCAAGCCCAGCGAATACCTTCCGGCCGACACCGTCTGCACCAGATGTGGAGGCACTGTTGAGGACCTCATGCCCGAGAAGGACATCGTCGATGTCTGGTGGGAGTCCGGTGTCAGCCATACGAGTGTGCTTGAGGCTCGCCCGGAGTTGCATCGTCCCGCAGAGCTGTATCTCGAGGGGTCGGACCAGCATCGCGGATGGTTCCAGTCCGCACTGCTCACGTGCGTGGGCGCGTACGGTGCACCGCCGTACGAGCGCGTGCTTACCCACGGTTTCATAGTGGACGGTGACGGTCGCAAGATGTCCAAGTCGGTTGGCAACGTCGTCTCACCGCTGGACGTCGTGGCCAAGTCCGGCGCTGATATCATCCGTCTGTGGGCCGCGTCGGCCGATTATGGGCAGGATATCTCGGTTTCCGACGAGATCTTGGATCGCACGAGCGAGGCCTACCGCCGAATCCGGAACACGTTTCGCTTCCTGCTGTCCAATCTGGAGGACTACGACCCTGAGATGGCCGTGGCCTGGGATGATATGCCCGAACTAGACCGCTTCGCCCTAGTGCAGCTCTCCGATCTAACCAATCGCGTCACGAAGGCCTACGACGAGTGGCGCTTCCATGTCGTGTATCACTCGGTCTATGGATACTGCATCACCGAGCTCTCGTCGTTCTACCTCGACGTGCTCAAGGACCGCCTGTACTCCGATGGAGCTGACTCGCTCTCACGCAGAAGCGCACAAACGGTGCTCGCCCGGATGCTGACCACGCTCGTGCGCTTGGTCGCTCCCATTTTGGCCTTCACCGCTGAGGAAGTCTGGCAGTTCACCCCTGAGGCGCTACGTGGCGATGCCCTGAGCGTGCATCTGGCCGGCTGGCCGAGTGTGGACGTACCTGCCGATGAGGCCGTGGCCCTTCGTGGGGCATACGCCGTCGTGCTCGAGGTCCGCGAGGTGGCGACCAAGGCGCTCGAGCAGGCCCGCAACGACAAGGTCGTGGGCAAGAGCCAAGAGGCGGCGTTGGGGATTGAGGCGCCTGAGAGCGCCCTTGAAGTCCTACGCGCGCGTGGCGAGAGAGATCTGGCCGACATGCTTATTGTGTCGACGGTCGAGCTGCATGAGGCGGCTGAGATTTCGGTCAAGGTGAGTCCCTCGACGGGGGAGAAATGCCCGCGTTGTTGGAACCATCGCACTTTGCTTGAGAGCGGCGTGTGTTCCCGCTGCGAAGCGGTTCTTCTGCAGACCCGATAACGAGTGCCACGGTGGCGGCCTTCACGGGGCCGCCACCGTTCTTTGGCAGGCCTGCAGTGGTACAATCACCAGTAGCGATTCACACGCGCCCGGGTATTCCGGGCGCTTTCAGATACCCAGCAGGGACGGTGTCTTACGATGAAAGACAAACTGGCGCAGGAGCTTCGGGCCGTCTTAGAGGGCGAACACGACAGGCTTCAGGCCGAGGTTGATCAGATAACCAAGGAAGGCCACGAGGCTCTTTCAGACGCCAGCGGCGAGAACAACTACCGCGATCACATGGCCGATCAGGGCACCGCGACATTCTCCCGTGAGCTCGACATGACCCTAGAGGAGAATTCCCGCGATGCTTTGAGCGCCGTTCATGGCGCGCTTGAGCGCTTCGAGCATGGTACGTACGGCACTTGTGAGCACTGTGGGAAGCTCATTGCCGACGAGCGACTGCGGGCAATGCCCACCGCGACTCTGTGCATCTCGTGCAAGTCGGCCGAAGAATCGCGGTAGAGGCGCGCCGACCGGGACTTCTGTTCGCTTCTTTGGCGGTCTTGGCGGTGCTCCTAGACCAGGCGAGCAAGCTGTACATCCGGTCGACGATGCCCCCCTCCACATCGATTCCGCTCATCGACGGCGTGTTTAACATCACGCACGTGCGCAACATGGGCGCGGCCTTTGGGCTCATGCCTGGCAAGCAGCCGCTGTTCATCGCGACGTCCCTTGTCGTGGTCGTGAGCGTGCTCGGGTACTGGATCGTGAAACGCCCCACAGCCCGTTGGCTCGTGACCGCGCTCGGGCTTGTGGTGGGCGGTGCAATCGGCAATCTCATCGATCGCACTAGTTCGACCGGGCTGGTCACGGACTTTTTCGACTTTGCGCTCATCGATTTTCCTGTTTTCAACATCGCGGACTGCGCGATCTTTTTTGGTGTTGCCATGCTCGTGGTGTGGGTGCTGTTCGCCCCCGAGCCCGAGCCCGATGCCGATGCAGAGCCACGGGACACGATTGTGGTCGTCGGCGATGGGGTCGACCAATGACGGCGCCGGGAACATACGAGCACGTCGTAGGTGCTGAGGAGGCGGGGGACCGCATCGACAAGCTGTTGGGTACCCTCGAGTTCCTTCCCTCACGTTCGGCGGCAGCTAAGCTGCTCGAGGAGGACTTCGTGCGTGTTAACGGCACCATCGTTACGAAGCGGTATGCGGTTCGCTCGGGCGATCGGATCACGGTGGAAGTGCCGCCGTGGGATCGCGGCGATCTGGAGCCCGAGGATATTCCCCTCGACATCCGTTACGAGGATGAGGACATGATCGTGCTGTCCAAGCAGGCCGGGCTTGTGGTTCATCCTGCGCAGGGCCACTGGACCGGAACACTTGTGCATGCGCTGCTCGCGCACTCGGACAAACTCGGGACACTAGCAGGCGAGGATCGTCCAGGCATCGTTCATCGGCTGGACAAGGACACTACTGGACTCATGATGGTAGCCAAGAACGACCACTCGCAAGCAGCGCTATCTGAGGCTATCAAGATTCGCTCAATCGATCGTCGTTACGTCACGTTGGTGCATGGCTACATTGCTCCAGACACGGGGCTTATCGATGCGCCGATCGCCCGCGATTCGAGAGATCGCATGCGGATGGCGGTATCGGATCATGAAGCGGCCAAGCAAGCCGTGACCACGTTTAGGGTCCTCGAGCGGTTCATGGCAGGCGCTCGCGATGACGGCTACACCCTCGTGGAGTGCAAGCTCTACACCGGACGGACGCATCAGATTCGCGTTCATATGGCATACATCAAGCATCCCGTTGTAGGCGATCAGGTCTACGGCAAACGCAACATGAAGGCCGATCGTGGCCTCGAGAGGCAGTTCCTTCACGCCTATCGTCTCGAGCTCGAGCAGCCGATCACGAGCGCTCGAATCGCACTTCGCGATCCGATCCCAGAGGACCTTGCTCGCATCCTTAGGGCACTTGAGCCCGACTCGATGGGTCGTACACAAGCTGGGGACGAGACCATGGCGGATATCCTGCCACCGCGCCCTTAAGGAAGATCCGGAAGACCGGAAGAACCTCGAAGAACCTTGCATCAGCGCATTCCGCTTGTGCCCAAGTGGGGTATTAACCTGACGGCAAGCCAAAGTCTCGAGGAGGTCGGCTATGGCTCAAGAAATGCGCTCGGTGCTGTTGGTGGAAGATGATTTGCACAGTGCGTATCTGGTGCGCTACCTACTGGAATCCGCAGGGTTTGAGGTCACGACCGCTCACGATGGCACGAGCGGGGTTGAGGCTGCGCTTGCAAACAAGCCTGACTTCGTCCTCATGGACATCATGCTTCCCGGCATGAGCGGGCTTGATGCAACACGTCGGTTGCGGGTCGAGTACGGGCCCGACCTGCCAGTGATTGCTTTGACTGCTTACGCGATGAAGGGCGACAGGGAGACCGCGATTGATGCGGGTTGCAACGGATTCATCACAAAGCCAATCGATCCGTCGACCTTCGTGGATGAGGTTCGAGCCTGTCTTTAGAACCCGGGAGCCCTTCATGCGAGTGATGATTGCGGAAGACGATGCGGCGAGCCGATACCTCCTGAGGACCATGCTGGTGAGCGCTGGGCACGAGGTCCAAGAGGCCGAAGACGGTCTCGCTGCGCTTGAACTAGCCCGTGTGCTCCCGCCTGACATCCTAGTGACCGACATCCTCATGCCGCGTATGGACGGCTACCGCCTCTTGATGGAGTGGAAGCAGGACCCAGTACTTTCTCAGGTTCCGGTTGTCATGCTGAGCGCTACCTACACCGATTCCGAGGATGAGCGTCTAGCGCGCGATCTTGGCGCGGAGGTGTTCCTGACCAAACCTGTCGACCGAGTGCGCTTGCTTGAGGTTCTCGGTTCGGACACGAGAGTCACGGCGATGGGCGCAAAGGCCGTTTCGAGCATAGGGACTCGCGAGGTGGCCCTGGACCGATACAGCGGACGGTTGGTGAGCAAGCTCGAAGAGAAGTTCGAGGAGCTCACAATCGCCAATAAGCGTCTTGAAGCTACAGTAGAGCTTCTCTCCGACGAGGTTGAGGTCAAGCGTAGGCTACTCGAAACGATTGCTCGAGCCGATCAGATGAAGACGGATTTTCTGGCGATGGTCTCGCATGAACTCCGCACTCCCGTCGCAGGAGTTCTCGGCTACTCAGAGCTGCTCGCCCGTGACGACATCGATGTTGATGCACGCTCAACCGCCAAGCGCGGGCTTTCGCGCTCCACAGAGCGATTGAACACGATACTTGACGAGATACTCGAAGCGCTGAGGATAGAGGCTGACAGCGTTCGTATGAGCCAGCAGGAAGTCGATCTTGCCGAGTTGTTGAGAGCCGTTGCCGCCGGTCAGCGATTCGATGCTGCCCATGACATCAGGCTCGCTGTTCCCGACGGGTCGATCATGACACTCGGCGACGCCGACATGCTGCGCCTGGCGGTGGAGCACCTCGTTGCCAATGCAGTTAAGTTCTCCCCCGATGGCGCTGCGATCACGCTCGGCGTCCATGAGGTGCCCAGTGGGATCGAGATTTGGGTGACCGACGAGGGGATAGGCATAGCTTCAAGTCAGCTCGAGCGTCTGTTTGAGCCGTTGGTTCAAGGGGACATGAGTTCGACTCGACAGTTCGGCGGCGTGGGCCTTGGGCTCCACATAGTCCGACGCATCATCGAAGCGCATGACGGTACCGTGCGTGCGGCGTCCATCCCGGGTAGCGGTTCGACATTCACGATCTTCTTGTCGGTGGAGGCTCCACAGTCCTAGGGCTCACCCGGTCCTACGGGGCGCGCAGTGCTGCGCCGATCAACATCTCCGTGTCGTATGACAGCGCCTTCGCTCCGCCAAATAGGTCCATCCCCAAGACTTCGGATCGCCTAGCGACAAGCCAAGGGAACGCCCCGGTGTCGTTGGGATCGCTCAGTACAAGCGCCGAGCGACTGCGCGCAAGCATGGGGCCTGCCGCAAGTGCATCGGGAAATGCGATGCCGGTGGCAAATCCAACTCGGGAGTCCTGAAGCGTACCTGTTGAGTAGCCCCACTCGGCGATCGCTCGCGACGTGGCGTATCTATCCGCGCCCCACACTCGCGTGGGTTCAGGCAGTTCAGTTTGGACAGATGCGAAGATCGCCTGCGTCCCGCCGACGATCAGCGACTTGCGGGACCCCAAGCTGGTAATGGCATTTGCTGTGGGCCAAGGCAGACCCTCAGGGGCGGTCAGCAAAATCGGCCATCCGGAAGCGGCCGCCAAGGGGGCTACTGACAAAGCGTCGGGGTAGTTGCTACCCGATGAGATTACGATGCGTTCCGGGGCGACCCCACCGTTTAGGGACTTCACTCGACCGGCGATGATCGCGGCGGTCGAATAGCGATCCGCTCCGCCCATACGCTCGATGACCGGGGAGCGAGGGTACTGAAGGCTTCTCAAGGTCGTCTCAACAGCCGCTGATATTGCCTGTGTTCCTCCTACGACGATGATCCTAGCGGGAGCCAGCCTCAGCAGTTCGTCGCGCGTTGCTGCCGGAAGCGAGCCTTGTCGCGTGAGCAGCAGTGGGCCCGACCCCGCCTTGGCAAGTACGCTTGCCGACAGACCGTCGGGCCAGTTCTGCCCTGAGGCGATCACAATCGTATTGACCGGGCCGGTAAAACTCGAGCGACTGATCGCCGCTGCGGTCTCATAGCGGTCGGTGCCTTGATGCCGGCTTGCGTCGAGCGCCCGAATCGAGGGATCGGCTATCACCGACGTGGTGCTCATGGAAGCATCGAACCTGTCATCGGCGAACGCCCGCACCCAGACCGTCTGAGTTCCTCCCGCGGGGAGCAGTACCCGTCCGCTGGTGGAGGTGCCTGAGTACTCGGGTCCGCCGAGGACCCCGTAGCGATAGCGGACGTTGGCTCCCTCGGCCGGCGACCAGCTCACGAGGGCCTGAAGTCCACCCTGCGGGCTTGCGGACACCGTAACGGGCAACTGCGATGGAATCGTGCTTGTCATCTCACTGAAAGCGCTCAAAGCATCGAGCCTGCCCCAGCCGGTCTCTGAATCGAATCCAGGCGTGTTGTAGGAGGCATCCGCGGTTGAGATGGCGATACGAGCCATCTCGGTGGCGTTGAGACTTGGTACCATTGACCACAACGTAGCCAATGCACCTGCCACGAGTGGGGAGGCGAACGAGGTACCGCGCACGGTGTAGGTCGTGCCTGTGGGACCGGCGACCACAACTTGCTCACCCGGGGCGACCACATCAAGTTCGTCGCCGTATGAGGAAAAGATCGAGCGGGCACCGGTGTCTGGGTGTATCGACCCGACGGCGAGCGCGCCCTCACATGCGGCGGGATACCAGACTCCGGGGTAGTACGAGCTACTCGACACGAGATCTGCGCCGTTCCCCGCTGCCGCTACCACGAGCATTCCCTTGGCCGCGCAGTAGTCCACGACTCCCTGCCACAAAGCGCGCGCCTGCGGATCTGGGGTGAAGCTGCCAGAGATGGTTGCAGGCTCGCCGAGTGATACGTTTGCCACCTTGACTCCGTCGTTGGCGGCCGCCATGAGTGCATTCATCGTATCGATTGACTCACCGTTGCCGGTCCGGTCCAGCGTCTTATACACACGGATAGTGCTCCGTGTGTATCCGAGTGAGCCGGCGACCGCATAGCCATTTCCGATTTGGGAGCCAAGTGCTGAGGCAACGCGCGTACCGTGAAAGTAAGGGTAATAGTCATCCGTCGTATTGCCGTTGTTCGCGACGTAGTTGTGGACCGGCACGATGCGGCCCGAATCCTCCATCGCAGAGGCACTGACGCCCGAGTCGATGACCGCGACGGTGACGCCGGCTCGATCGGGCTCAAGGCTGAACTCCGAATCGCCGTACACGGCATCCCACACCGGTTCGACAGCGATCGAATGAGGGAACAGGTCGTTAGGGCCCAAGACCTTGCGCTGAGTGCTGTACTTGGTGTCATTGGGAGGAACGGTTTCAAGTGCCTGGACTCGGCCGGCGGGAGCTGCCGCAGCCACTCCGGGCATGGATGTGAGCCTAGCCGCCAATGCGGAGGCGCTTATCCCATCCGGTACCGCTACCAAGGCCAACTCGGGCCGGCGTACGCTCACATCGTCGGGTGCGACACCTAGGCTAGCAAGTGCTGAGAAGTCCGAGGAGCTCATGAGTTGGTCCTTGTAAAGGACGATGACGCTGCGGGATTCCAGCGTCGAGCTTCTGGAACTGGCCAGTGTCGAATCTGCGACACCCGGTGTTGCGGATGCGAGCATGCAGACGATGATTGTGAACATGAGGGCGCGGCGCATGGTTGCCTTCCGTTGAATTGCGTACTTTTGGATTGTAACGCCATACGCTTCGATGAGGTACGTCTGGCCGCCCGGGCGCCCCCCCCGGGGGGGGGGGGGCTCCCCGGCCATGACACCCTTGGCACCAAAGCCCGGCGATGGTATCTTCTTTCAGACCTTTAAACCCGGTCCCGTGAGGCCGGCAAGGAATCCATACCGATTCGGAAGCCTCCACGCTTTTCGGCTCCACTCGATGTGCCTTCTTGCCGACCGCAGGAAGGCTCTTTTGTTCTAGGGAGGCACGGTGGAGTACCGCACCAAGGCTGTCGTCATGGACGGCGAAGCCATCGAGCGAGCTCTCACGCGCATCGCGCACGAGATCCTCGAAGCCAACAAGGGGGCAGACGGCATCGCACTGGTTGGCATCGTAACCAGAGGCGCAGCACTTGCCGAGAGGCTCGCGAGCCGCATCCTTCAAATCGAGGGGACGAAGGTGCCGGTGGGCTCGTTGGACATCAGCTTCTATCGGGACGACGTGGGCGTTCGCCTGAATCCCGAGGTCCACACGACAGACATCCCGTTCGAGGTCGAGGGGAACTCCATCGTGCTCGTGGACGACGTCCTTTACACCGGGCGCACGGTCCGCGCCGGGATGGATGCGCTTATGGACTACGGACGGCCTTGCAGTGTGCAGCTCGCGGTCCTGGTGGACCGGGGCCATCGCGAACTGCCGATCCGCGCGGATTACGTCGGCAAAAACGTGCCCACCAGCGGTCAGGAGCGCGTCAAGGTGTTCCTCGGCGAAGCTGATGGTCGCGATACGGTCGAGATCCTTGAGGCGGTGGGCGCAGGTGAGTAACTCGCTTTCCACCCAGCACATCATCTCGATGGAAGATTTGAGTGCCGAGGATATCGCGCTTGTGCTTGATACGGCCGAGTCGTTCAAGGAAGTCAACGAACGCCGCATCAAGAAGCTGCCGACCCTACGCGGTCGCACCATCATCAACCTGTTCCTTGAGCCGAGCACACGCACGCGCACGAGCTTTGAGATCGCGGCCAAGCGCCTGTCCGCTGACGCAGTCAACATGACGGGTTCGGCCAGCGCGACGGTCAAGGGAGAGTCACTGCGCGACACGGCGCAGACGCTGTCGGCCATGGCGTGCGACCTGATCGTGGTGCGCCACAAGTACGCCGGCGCTCCTGAGGTGCTCGCGGAATGCATGGACACTCACGTGATCAACGGCGGCGACGGGATGCACGAGCACCCAACGCAGGCTCTGCTCGACCTATTCACCATGAAGCAAAGCCTAGGGCACCTCGAGGGCCTTACGGTGGGTATCGTGGGCGACATCTGCCACTCGCGCGTGGCCGGCTCGCTCGTGCCTGCGCTTCGAAAGGTCGGTGCGCGTCCGATCATCATCGCGCCGCCGACCTTGCTGCCTGCGCGCCCCGATGTGCTTGGAGCTGAGGTCTCGACCTCGCTTGACGACGTGCTTCCCGAGCTCGACGTCGCCTACATGCTGCGCGTCCAGATGGAGCGCGCCGAGGGGATGCCGTTTCCCAGCGTGCGCGAGTACGCCAGGCTCTTTGGCATGAACAGCGCACGGCTCGCTGCCATGAAGCCGAGTGCTCTTATCATGCATCCGGGTCCGATGAACAGAGGCGTCGAGATCTCCTCGGCGGTAGCGGATTCGGATCGCGCGATCGTGCTCGATCAAGTCAACGCGGGAGTCGCGGTGCGTATGGCCGCGATGTACCTGCTTTTGGGAGGTGAGAGCGGTGGCGCTGCTGCTTAAGGGAGGTCGGATCGTCGACCCACAGACTGGCCTTGATGCTGTGCTCGACATGGTGATCCGTGACGGCTGCATCGTTGAGATCGGCGAGGATCTTGAGATACCCAAGGGTACTGTCATCGAGTGCGGCGAGAAAATCGTGGTCCCTGGACTCGTGGATATTCACACGCACCTGCGTGAGCCAGGCCGTGAAGACAAGGAAACCATCCAGAGCGGTGCGAGGGCGGCGGCGCATGGCGGGTATACCGCTGTGTGCGCGATGCCCAATACCGACCCGATCAGCGAGACGGGCTCACACATCCGCTTCATCGTGGAGCGCGCCGCCGAGCGTGCAATCGTGCGAGTGCATCCGATTGGCGCATGTACCACCGGCCAGTCCGGTTCCGCGCTGGCTGAGATCGGTGACATGGTTCTCGCGGGGGCTGTCGCGATATCGGACGACGGTCGTGGCGTCCAAAGCGCCGGCATGATGCGACTGGTGATGGATTACGCCAAGCAGTTCGGAATCACAGTCATCAGCCACTGCGAGGACGAGTCGCTCGTCTCCAAGGGCGTTGTCAACGAAGGCGTTGTGAGCACGCGACTGGGTCTGGCTGGTTGGCCTTCAGCCGCCGAGGAGATCGCGGTGGCTCGCGACATCGCGCTAGCTGAGCTCACCGGGTGCCGTTTGCACCTGGCACATCTGTCCACCGCAGGCAGCGTCGAGTTGGTGCGAGCCGCCAAGGCCCGTGGCACCGCGATCACGGCGGAGGTCACGCCGCACCATTTGTTCCTGGATGAGGACGCGATCACTCGCACCTACGACACGAACCTCAAAATGAACCCGCCATTGCGCACGGCTGCGGACCGCGATGCGCTTGTAGCCGGGCTCATGGATGGCACTATCGACTGTATCGCGACCGATCACGCCCCCCATGCGCCGCATGACAAAGCACTTGAGTTCGAGTTGGCACCGTTCGGTACGACGGGACTTGAGACGGCCCTGTCGCTTGTCATCACGCATCTGATAGAGCCGGGCCATTTGGATTGGTCCGCGCTCGTGTGCACCATGGCCGTCGCGCCTCGCGAAGCGATTGGGCTTGCGCCTGTTCGCTTCGAGGCCGGTGCAGTCGCCGACATCACGATCATCGATCCTGAGGCGCGTGTGGAGGTCACACGCGAGTTCTTCGAGAGCAAATCATCCAACTCGGCGTTCCTCGGAGGTAAACTCCTCGGCAAGGCAACTGATGTCTTGGTCGAGGGGCAGTTCGCCCTTCGCAACGGAAAGGTGGTCGATCGATGACGCGAGCACGCGCCATCCTGGCACTCGAAGACGGGACCGTGTTTAACGGTTTCGCGTGCGGTGCCCAAGGTGAGGCCACGGGCGAGATCTGCTTTAACACCTCGCTGTCTGGATATCAGGAGGTTCTGACCGACCCGAGCTATGCAGGTCAGATCGTCACGATGACCATGCCGCATATCGGCAACTACGGTGTCAACGGCGCGGACATGGAGTCACGTGGGGTGTTCGCGCGCGGCTTCGTGGTGCGCGAGATGTGCACGACGCCGAGCAATTGGCGCGCCGAGGAGTCTCTACCCGAGTTCTTGTGCCGACATGGCGTGGTCGCGATCGAGGGTGTCGACACGCGACAGCTTACGCGCCATATTCGTGAGGCCGGTGCGATGCGCGCGATCATCTCGACGACGGACCTGATCCACGAATCGCTCGTGGCCAAGGCGAGAGTGTCGGCTCCGCTAACTGGACGCGATTTGGTCGCCGAGGTCGCAATCACCGATGTATTTCGCTGGGGTGACGCCGGGCCGGAGGGCAGCGTTCCGGTCGACACGGGCATACTCCCCGTGAACCCGCGTTATCACGTGGTGGCTATGGACTCGGGAATCAAGTACAACATCCTTCGCCAACTGGCCGAGGCCGGCTGCGAAGTGACCGTGGTTCCGCCCACGACTTCGGCTGCCGAAGTCTTGGCGCTTGAGCCCGACGGTGTCTTTCTGGCCAACGGTCCTGGCGATCCGACAGCGGTCGAGTACCTCTACGGCACGCTTCGCGAGCTACTGGGCGCCAAGCCGCTCTTTGGCATATGTCTGGGTCACCAGATGTTGTCGCTGGCGGTTGGGTGCGACACCTACAAGCTCAAGTACGGGCATCGCGGCGGGAACCAGCCGGTCAAGAACCTGCTCACCGGTCGCGTCGAGATTACCAGCCAGAATCATGGCTTTTGCGTGGACTTCGGCTCGATAGGCAAGCTTGTGGTGGCCGAAAGCGGCGGGCTTTCCCACGACGCGAACGATCTTGCCGCTTGGTCGTTGGCCGGCGTGGCTCCGGTGGTCAACTCCGAACGCTTCGGTCGCATCCAGCTGACTCACATCAACCTAAACGACATGACCACCGAAGGAATCCGGCTGCTCGACACGCCGGCCTTCTCGGTGCAGTACCACCCTGAGGCCGCTCCCGGGCCGCATGACTCGCGCTATTTGTTCGGTGCGTTCACGCGACTGATGGACGGCGAACCCGATTACTTGTCGTCGATCGAGTAGGGGGCACGATGCTTCGAAGTGTGATGATTGCGGCGGACTTCACGCCCGAGAGCACGTTGATCCTTCGCTTCGCCGAAGGCCTTCCCGCTCTCGGGGTCAAACGCGTGGTTCTCGGCCATGTGCTTCAAGCCAGTGGCCTGGAAGGTCCCGTGATAGCCGCCAAGGTCGACAAGGCCTGTGACGACATGCGCGCGCTCACAGGGCGCTTGGTTGAGGCTGGCTTGGACGTTGAGACCCGAGTCGGCACCGGTGACCCCGCTCAAGGGCTGCTGGCGTTAGCGACAGAGAGCTATGTGGCTGCCGTCGTATGTGGAACTCATGGCAGGGGCATCATCTCAAAGCTCATCTCGGGTTCAGTCGCCGAGGAGATCGCGGTCGAGGCCAACGTGCCCACGATGCTCGTGAGGTTCGATCTGCTGCGCACGCGTGAGGAGCCCTCGAGCTTCGCCCGCGATTTCGGCAAACAGGTTCTGCTGCCCATCGACTTCTCGTCGTCATCGACCCGCGCGCTCATGTCGGTGCTCGAGCTTCCCCAGGGCTGCGTCGGGATGCTCTACCTCATGCACGTGCTCGATCCCGGGCTACACGGCGGACCGCTGGAGCGCGCCCGCGAGGGTGCCGGTTTCCAGCTCGACAACCTGCGAAAGATCGCTGAGGACGCCGGAGTACAGGCTCGCTGCGTGGTCAAACAGGGCCCCGCGCTGCGCAGCATCTTGCAAGAGGCCAATGAGCGTCGCGTGACCGGCATTGTTGTGGGTACGCGCGGTCAAAATCCGCTGCAGGAGGCCGTTCTTGGTTCGACATCCATGGCCATCGTGAGACAGGCCAGCGCGCCCGTACTGATCGTCCCCTAAAGACACATCCACCGACGCGATAAGGAGCCATATGCCCCGCCGCGATGACATCCACAAGATCTTGGTGATAGGTGCAGGTCCAATCATCATCGGCCAGGCTTGTGAGTTCGATTACTCGGGCTCCCAGGCATGCAAGGTGCTGCGTGAAGACGGCTACGAGGTCATTCTCGTGAACAGCAACCCTGCCACGATCATGACCGACCCCGAACTTGCGCACCGCACCTATGTCGAGCCGGTCACACCCGAGTTCGTCACCAAGATCATCGTCAAGGAACGCCCGGACGCCCTTTTGCCGACAATGGGCGGTCAGACGGGCCTGAACTGCGCCGTCGCGCTTGCCGAATCAGGCGTTTTGGAGAAGTACGGGGTCGAACTCATCGGCGCCAAACTCGAGGCCATCAAGATGGGCGAGGATCGCAAGCTGTTTAGCGAGGCCATGGAGCGCATCGGTCTCGACACGCCGAACAGCGGCTACGCGTACTCCATTCGGGATGCCGAAGAGCGTGCCGCTGAACTCGGGTTTCCAATCGTCATCCGACCGAGCTTCACGCTTGGCGGGGCAGGCGGCGGAATCGCCTACAACATCGATGAGCTGCGAGATATCGTCGCTGGCGGGGTTGCGTTGTCCCCGGTTGGCGAGGTTCTGTGCGAAGAGTCGATCATCGGCTGGAAAGAGTACGAGATGGAGGTCATGCGCGACTGTAACGACAACACGGTCATCGTGTGCTCCATTGAGAACTTCGACGCCATGGGCGTGCACACCGGCGACTCGATCACGGTAGCTCCCGCGCAGACCCTCACCGATCGCGAGTACCAGGTCATGCGTGACGCGAGCATTGCGATCATGCGTGAGATCGGCGTCGAGACCGGCGGCAGCAACGTGCAGTTCGCAGTCAACCCGAAAGACGGTCGCTTAAACGTCATCGAGATGAACCCGCGTGTATCGCGTTCCTCGGCCCTGGCCTCCAAAGCGACCGGCTTTCCAATCGCGAAGTTCGCGGCCAAACTCGCCGTGGGTTACACGCTCGACGAGATCCCTAACGACATCACCAAGATGACGCCAGCGTGTTTCGAGCCGAGTATCGACTACACCGTGGTTAAGGTCCCGCGCTGGGCGTTTGAGAAGTTCAAGGGTACCGACGAGACCCTCACGACCAAGATGAAGTCGGTCGGCGAGGTCATGGCGATCGGTCGCACGTTTGAAGAGGCGCTCGGAAAGGCGATGCGCTCGCTTGAGAACGGACGCGGGGGACTCGGGGCTGACGGCAAGGACGTTTTCGAGGAGCATAAGTTCGACATGATGCTCTCCACTCCGACCGAAAAGCGCATATTCTATGTCATCGAGGCCCTCCGCCGCGGCCGTAGCATCCAAGACGTTCACGACCTTACCCGCATCGACCCGTGGTTCCTGGGGCGCATCGACGCGATCGTGGGCGTCGAGCGACAGGTTGTCGGCGCGGAGTCGCTCACGGCAATCGACGAGCCGCTCATGCGCGCGGCCAAGCAGCACGGACTTGCTGACGCGCAGCTCGCGCATCTGACGGGCGCACCTGAGGCTGACGTGCGCGCACACAGGATCGAGCTCGGGGTTACTGCGACGTTTAAGTCCGTCGACACGTGCGCCGCGGAGTTCGCCGCAGGCACGCCGTACTACTACAAGACCTACGAGACCGAGGACGAGGTCGCCCCGAGCGATCGGCCCAAGGTGATGATTTTGGGCGCTGGCCCCAACCGCATCGGACAGGGCATAGAGTTCGACTACTGTTGCGTGCATGCAGCATACGAGCTGCACAATCAGGGCTACGAGACCATCATGGTCAACTGCAACCCCGAGACGGTCTCCACTGACTACGACACGAGCGACCGTCTGTACTTTGAGCCGCTCACGTTCGAGGACGTCATGGATATCTGCGACGCCGAGAAACCCGAAGGCGTGGTTGTCACCTTCGGCGGCCAAACGCCCCTTAAGCTCGCCCGCGCGCTTGAGGCAGCGGGCGTGCCCATCTTGGGCACCAAGCCTGAGGCAATCGATCTTGCCGAGGACCGGCGTCGCTTCTCAGACGTGCTCGATCGCCTAGGCATTGCCTACCCGGCGGCCGGCACAGCTTTCACGCATGCCGAGGCGCTTGAAGTTGCCCGCCGCATCGGATTCCCGCTGCTCGTGCGTCCCAGCTACGTTTTGGGCGGTCGTGGCATGGTCATTGCCTACGACGAGCAGTATCTCGAAAAGTACATGGCCGAAGCGGCCAGCATCAGCCCCGATCACCCCGTGCTGCTCGATAGGTTCTTGGAAGGTGCGATCGAGGTCGATGTCGACGCGGTGTGCGATGGCGAGACCGTATATGTCGGCGGCGTCATGGAGCACATCGAAGAGGCCGGCATCCACTCTGGTGACTCAGCCTGCTGCATCCCGCCCTTCTCGCTTTCCGAAGACGTCATCGAGCGCATCCGGGAACACTCGCGCGCACTTGCGCTCGAACTTGGGGTACACGGGCTTATGAACGTGCAGTTCGCGGTCAAAGACCAGGTGGTTTACGTTATTGAGGTCAATCCGCGCGCCTCACGCACCGTGCCTTTTGTGAGCAAGGCGACCGGCGTGCCGCTGGCAAAGGTGGCCTCCCGGGTCATGGCGGGGCACATGCTCGCCGAGATGGACCTGCCCGATCCGAAGCGCGATCTGGGCCGGTACTGCGTCAAGGAAGCTGTCATGCCCTTCGGGCGCTTCCCGGGTGCTGACAGCGTGCTTGGCCCGGAGATGAAATCCACCGGCGAGGTCATGGGAGTGGCGGGCGACTTCCCGTCGGCGTATGCCAAGTCCCAGCTCGCCATCGATTACTCGCTGCCGACCGAGGGCACGGCGTTCGTTTCAGTGAGCGATCGTGACAAGCGTTCGATCGTGGGAGTGGTGCGCCATCTGCATCAGCTCGGCTTTGACATCATGTCCACGCGGGGCACAGCGCGTACCCTTCGCGCCGCAGGTATCCCGGTGACCGAGGTGCTCAAGAAGCACGAGGGTCGTCCCAACATCGTGGACGCCATTGTCAACGGCGAGGTCCACCTGGTCATAAACACGCCGTTCGGCCAGGAGACCCGTTCGGACGGGTACCACATCCGGACAGCCGCCGTTCAGCACGGCATCACCAACATCACTACCATCCCGGCTGCTCAGGCGGTTGTTCAGGCCATCGAGGCGATCAAGGAAGGGCGACTTGAAGTAGTCGCGCTGCAGGACTTCGATCGGGTCGATCAGTAGTGTGCGAACAGGCTGACACTCCCGCGTCGCGGCCGGCTCTTGAGCGCGTGCGCGTGCTCGGTAACGAGCGCATCGCACCCGGAGTCGGGATCCTGACGCTTCATGCACCGCGCTGCGCCTCCGAGGTCAGACCCGGGCAGTTCGTGCATCTTCGTGTTGCCGAGGGTCGGGATTTCATCCTGCGACGCCCATTTTCCGTGCATCGAGCTCAGGACGGCGCGCTCGAGATCCTTTATCAGGTGCTCGGGTCAGGAACACGCGCGATCTCGCTTCTCGAGCGGGAGCAGGTGCTCGACCTGGTTGGCCCGCTTGGTCGCGGCTGGAGCGCTCCTGCGGGCCTCGCGCACGCTTTGATCGTGACCGGCGGTCTGGGTGCCGCACCTCTGGGCATGCTTGCCGAGGAACTGGCGGCGGCCGGCGTGGCTGTCACTGTGGCCATGGGTGCACCGACCCAGGAGCGTCTAGTGGCTCGCGGACTCTATGAGGCCGTCGCGCGTCGTGTGGTACTGGCGACCGATGACGGATCGGCGGGAGAGCGCGGGTTTGTGACGGCTCCGGTGCAGCGCTTGTTGGCTGAAGGCAGTTTCGATCAGATGTACGTGTGCGGACCGGAGGTCATGCAACGCCTCGTCGCGGGTATGGCGAAAGAGGCCAGTGTGCCTTGCCAAGTTTCGCTCGAGAGACTCATGGCATGTGGTATCGGTGCGTGCCTTTCGTGTGTGGTTAGCACGCGCGACGGGCTCAAGCGTGCGTGCGTCGAAGGTCCGGTATTCAACGCCGAGGACGTCCTTTGGGACTCCTCGGAAGTTCCACCGAAGCATTAGGGGGAGGGTCGCTGTGAACCTCGACATGAGCGTGAGATTCGGCTCCCTAGAGCTCAAGAACCCGGTGGTCACGGCCTCAGGAACGTTCGCAAGCGGGCGCGAGTTCGCGGACTTTGTCGATTTGCAGCGGCTCGGTGCCATCGTGACCAAGGGAGTCTCACTTGAGCCTTGGGCCGGTAACGCGAGCCCCCGGATCGCGGAGACCGCGAGTGGGATGCTCAACTCCATCGGCTTGCAGAACCCGGGTGTTGAGGCATTCATTGCAAAAGACCTTGCGTGGCTGTCTGAGCACGCGCCCAGGCTGCCGGTGATCGTGAACGTAAGTGGTCACTCGGCTAACGAATACGCGAGCGTCATCGAGCGACTCGAGCGCGAGAGCTCGGTGGCCGCCTATGAGGTCAACATATCGTGTCCCAACGTCGATGCCGGAGGCATGGTGTTCGGCACTAGCTGCCTTGGTGCGGCAGAAGTTACAGCGGCATGCCGCAAACTGACCACACGCCCGCTGATCGTGAAGCTTACTCCCAACGTCACCGACATCGTCGAGATCGCCCGCAGTGTCGAAGCGGCAGGTGCAGACGGGGTATCGCTCATCAACACGCTTCTGGGGATGTCGATCGATGCTGCCACGCGCAGACCACGCCTCGCGCGGGTCGTGGGCGGGCTTTCGGGTCCTGCTATCAAACCTGTCGCGCTGCGCATGGTCTGGCAGGTCTCCTCGGCGCTGGAGATTCCTGTCTTGGGGATGGGTGGCATCATGACCGGCGAGGATGCGGTCGAGTTCCTGCTGGCCGGTGCGACCGCAGTGGCCGTGGGGACCGCGAGCTTCGTGGATCCGACGGCGACCATGCGCGTGATCGACGGCATCGCCGAGTACTGCCACGCGAACAACATCGAGCGCGTCTCTGATCTGTCCGGCGCGCTCATCGAGTCGTAAACGACAAGGGAGCTGAGTTGATAGACGAGGATCCGTTCGCGCCGAGCAGCGCGGTACCACCTGCGCCGGCACCACCCAGTGGCGCCCCGCAGCTTTCGCCTTTGCCGGTCCCCGAGCATCCAAGCAGCTCTCGACGTCGCATCTGGCCATGGATCGTTGGAGTACTCGCGGTGTTGCTGGTTGGCTGCGGTCTTGCAGCTGCCGCCTTGGTGTTCTGGGTTGGCGGGACAGGTTTCTTCGGTCCGGGTGGTCTTGGCATCGATGAGTTCTGGCCCGGCATGGACTCCGCCGACTGGACTGCTGATGGCTCGCGCGCGGTGCTCCAGAGCTTCGACGGCCAAGGAACTCCTATCGTTCTCGCAATCGGTTCAGGTGGCGGTGATATGCAGACCGCCAACGGTTATCTCGTGGTCGCGATAGAGCCGACAGGCTCCACCCTTTGGCTTGTGAAGGCGGACGCCGATGCTGTTATGGATGCCCAGAACGGTGACGTGACGCTGGACATGATGTCTGCACACACCTCGGACATGCCTGCCGAGGACCTGTACCGATGGGATCTTGGCGCCCAAGACAGCGCACCGATACGCATAGACAAGCCGGTGTGGTCAGATCTCGAGGGTCCGGACGGGGGCGTCGCGAGTTTCGGTGTCGACCCGGCCAAAGGCTCCAATCCCGCTAGGCTCGAGCTTCTCAGCGGAGGCGTGAAATCTCAGGTCGCACTGCCGGGCAACCTTGATACATACGCCGTCATCGGGTGGTCACCTTCCGGTACCTATTTTGCAGTTCAAGAACTCACTCGTCTTGACGAAGGCGGCAGTGGGTTCTCCTTTGATGCCTCGTTTGATTCACCGGAGCGGCGGCTGTTCATCATCGAGGCACGTACCAAAGAGGTTGTGTTCGATGAGTCGGTACTCACCAACAGTTATGATGCCCCAGTCTGGGACCCGAAGCAGGACATGATCTACTACGTCGATCAAGGTACATGGGATGAGCAATCCGAAGTGGAACCTGAGGCGCGACTCATGATTGCCCGACCGGACGGCAAGTCGCAGGAGGCTTTCGCCGCACTGAAGCACGAGAAGCCTTCGCCGTGGTCCAATGCGTTCTCGATGGCACTTCTTGGTAGCGATGAAGACGGGGTGCTCGTGTCCATCGATACCGAGTCAAACTCGTCTTTGTGGCTCGTTGGCCTAGACGGCATCGAGAACACCGGGTCTGCTTCGATGTCGTATGGAGCATCTTGGAACAAGAGTGCAGGGCTGCTTGCAGTTGAGTCTGAGAGCGACCCCGATTTCACCACGGAGACCTCAGTTCTCGTGCGCTATGACATACATGGTGGTTCGCGTAAGGAACTTTGGCGCGGAGAACCCGTGGACATTGGAGGCTTCTGAAATGACTGAGATGCGCGAACGCATCATCGTTGCACTGGACACCGACGCCCACACGGCGCTCGCTTTAGCGCGCACGTTGCAAGGCAAGGTTGAGTGGCTCAAGGTTGGCATGACGCTCTACTACGCAGAAGGGCCTGAGATCGTCACCAAGCTGCGGGAAATGGGCTTCAAGATATTCGTCGACCTCAAGCTTAACGACATTCCTCACCAGGTGGAGGGTGCGGCTCGCGAGATATCTCGTCTCGGTGCTTCGATGTTCACGGTGCATGCCTCGGGTGGGCGAGCGATGATGGAAGCTGCGGTCAAAGGTGCGTGTGAGTCCTCGCAGGAGTGCGGGCTCGACACCCCGGACGTCATCGCTGTGACCGTGCTTACCTCGATTCACGACGACGATCTGGCCGCTATCGGCGTGGGCGGCTCCTCGGCGGCTCAAGTGGAGCGGTTGGCGAGGCTCGCGCGTGAAGCCGGCGTGCAAGGCGTTGTGTGCTCACCGCTTGAGGCCGCGCGTATGCGCGAGCTTCTGGGCCTTGAGGCACTCGTGGTGACGCCGGGCGTGCGGCCTGTTGGCAGCGTCGCCGAC
>JAURYZ010000125.1 GCA_030653635.1 Coriobacteriia bacterium
TGCCTGACGCATCGGACACCTCGCGCATTGTTGCGGAGCCCTTGATAGCGTTGGTGTCGACGGGCACCCCTTGTTTCGCGGCGCGGTTGATCTCACTGGCCAGCGTCGGCTGTTCAAGATCGAACCAACCTAGGGCAGTGGAGAGCAGAGCGATACCGAAGAAGATCGCAAGCGTGAGCATACTCAGCTTCTGAGCGGTGATGGTGCGCCCGCTGCGCGAAGCTATTGAGAGCGCTCCGGGAGCCGGACATGCCGTCACGCACTCGGAGCATGCGATGCATTCCGACGAGTTTGTGATTTCCTCAGTGGCCACCGGCAGGTTGACAGGGCATGCGCGGTCGCACAGCCCGCAATCCACGCAGGCTTCGGCGTCGCGGGTGATGCGAAACAGGCTCAGGTGAGTGAAGATCCCCAAGAACGCTCCCATCGGGCACGCATACTTGCAGAAGAAGCGGTCGTAAACGAGTGAGCCCACCAATGCCACTACCAGCACGAACAGCCCGACGCCTAGCTCCGTGAGCAGTTCGGGTGACGTCAGGTGGTGATAGGCGACCCACGGGTCATACGCCCTGATCACCAGGTCGCTAACCGCCCATGTCCACAAGGTGAAACCAAGTAGCACGGCATATTTGAGGTAGCGTGCGGGGCGATCGAGAATCTTGGGCATGACAAGGCGCCTGCCGAACAGCTTGCGACCTATCCGAGCCGAAAGTTCCTGAAGAGTGCCCAGCGGACACACCTGACCACAGAATGAGCGGCCCATGACAAAGGCGGTGACAACAACGCCTGCGAGAAGAATCAGACTGCTCAGGGCGATCTTCTTTATCAGAAAGCCGTTGGCGATGAACGCCCACAGGGTTTCGATCCCGCCAAATGGGCAAAGTGCATCCACGCTCACAGGGCGCCATGCGACTCCCTTGGCACCATGAAGAAGGCCAAGCGCGGTGGAGATTGCCAGTACTGCCAGCAAGCCACCAAGCCTCCACGCGCGAGCACGTGTGCGGGTGGCCTTGTCTGTTGCGATACTGCCCATATTGCTCCGATCGGTCGATTCCGTTCCTCGTGAAGCGTAGGGAGCGCGAATGAACACGAGTCGTACATGAAGTGAAGAACTTGTGTGCTCGGTGCTGCAGCCAGCGTGATATCTTGGCTCCAACACCGCATCTGAAGGGGCAGCATGGAGCATATGACCATTCGAGAAGCCATGACTTGCGACATAGAGTCGATCGCTCGGATATACAACCACTACGTGTTGCATGGCACCGCTACCTTCGACACCGAGCCCAAGTCGGTCGAGGACCGAAGGGCATGGCTCGACTCGCGCGGCCCTCGTCACCCTGTTCTGGTCGCACTGGTCGATGACGAAGTGGTCGGATGGGGATCACTGAGTCCGTGGCACACACGGCCTGCCTACGACGACTCCGTCGAGGTGTCGACATACGTCGACCCCGAGCACTTGGGCAAAGGGATCGGATCTCAGTTGATGGAGGCGCTCATCGCGCGTGCGTCAGATATCGGGCACCATGCGGTGATCTCTCAGATCGTTGCGGGAAACGAGGCGAGTCTCGCCCTCGGAGAGCGTTTCGGATTTGAAGAAGTCGGCCGTCTACCCGAAGTCGGCCGCAAGTTCGGGCAGTTGCTCGATGTGGTGCTTATGATCCGTCTCATCTAGGGGCCAAGCCTGCGCGTTTCTCGGTGCTTGAGAGCAATGTCTTGTAGAATCCTTTGGTACCGCAAGTCTACAGACGAGGTCTCACGCATGCTCAAGAATGCCGTTTCAGTCACCAAACGCACCGCCAATCGAGCACAGGAAGACTTTCACAGGTTCCTCGCTTTGGAAGTGTCCGGAGGCGTGGTGCTGCTCGTGGCAGCGATTATCGCGCTCATCGCGGCGAACTCGCCCCTAGCCGATTCATACGCACGCCTGTGGGAGATTCCGATCTCGATAAATATCGGTGATTGGCATATCTCCGAACCCTTGATCGGCTGGATTGACGACGGGTTAATGGCCCTGTTCTTCTTTGTCGTCGGGCTTGAAATCAAGCGTGAGGTGCTCGTCGGAGAGCTCTCCTCGGCAAGGAAGGCGGCTCTGCCGATCATCGCCGCGATCGGCGGGATGCTCGTGCCGGCGCTCATTTACGTTCTGTTCAACCAAGGAACCCCCGGGGCGGCCGGTTGGGGCGTTCCGATGGCGACTGACATCGCATTTGCGCTGGGCGTACTCGCCTTGCTCGGCAGTGCTATTCCTGTGGGCCTCAAAGTGTTCTTGACGGCCCTTGCTATTGCCGATGACATTGGGGCCATCGTCGTGATCGCGATGTTTTACACCGAGCAGATCCATTGGGCCTGGCTGGGTGCCGGCCTGCTGTTGCTGCTGGTTCTCGTTGCCCTCAATCTGCTGAAAGTGGACAGTCCGTTCCCGTACGCGATCATCGCAACGGTGATCTGGTTTTGCTTTTTGCACTCCGGAATCCACGCGACGATCGCCGGGGTCCTCGTGGCGCTCACGATTCCTGCGACCGCCAAGACCCAACCACTGGCGTTTGTGGAGTGGACTCGCGGAAAGCTCGACCGGATTGAGGGTTGCGACATACCGGGCGCGCACGTTCTGAAGGACGCTGAGCAGCAGCACGTGGCACTGGAAATTCGCTCGGCCGCACTCCACGTCGCAGCCCCGCTGCAGCGACTTGAGCATGGCTTGCAGCCGTTCACCACATACCTGATCCTTCCGCTCTTCGCGCTCGCGAATGCAGGGGTGACGCTTACCGGCTACAACCTAGCCGACCTGCTCGTCCAACCGGTGACTCTAGGTATCTTCTTTGGGCTGATTGCGGGCAAAGCGCTGGGGATATTTTCCTTGACATGGATCGCGATCAAGCTCAGGCTCGCCGACCTGCCTCCGAATGTGAACTGGGCGCACATTGCGGGAGCCGGCATCCTAGCCGGCATCGGGTTCACCATGTCTCTGTTCGTGTCCAACCTCGCATTCTCTGACCCACATCTGATTGCTGAAGCGAAGTTCGCAATACTTGTGAGTTCACTGGTCGCCGGTGTCCTGGGCTTCGCCTTCCTCAAAGTGGTTTCTGGACGCACGCCAGCGGCTGAGGTGGTCTAACGCAAGGAAGTCGGGGCGTTTGAGATGTTCCTCATCGCGGACAAGGGAACCACCGTCATCGCAGCCGCTCTTCACTGCGGTCACGAGCTGCGGCCCGA
>JAURYZ010000122.1 GCA_030653635.1 Coriobacteriia bacterium
GTTGGTCGAGTACGCTTTCCATCGCTTCGACCATGACCGGAGGACCCGAAACCATCCAAAGCGCGGCGCTGTCGAGCACACCGGTTGCGCGCACGAGCTGTGGAGTTATGAAACCGACCTCCCCCATCCAGCCGTCGTCCGGTCGCTCCAGGACAAGAACGAGGCGCACGTTTTCAGCGGCCATGGCCGTCAGTTCAGTGAGGTATGGGACGCATTCCGGGCCGCGGTTGCCGTAAAAGACGGTCGCGGCGAGACTCACATGCCTTTGCACAACGTCTCGCAGGATGCTGCGCGCGGGGGTGATTCCCACTCCCCCCGCGAGGAACGCCACGCGGTGTGCGCGGGCCGGCAGAACGAATCGGCCGGCCGCCGCCGAGATCTCGATTGGGTCGCCCGGGACGAGCCTTCCCAAGGCCCTCTTGAATGCCGAGGAGCTGATCCTAGTGGTGAACTCGAGCAGCGGATCTGCGGGTGCTGAGGCGATAGTGAAGGGCTTGGTGACAAGGCCTTGGTCCGTGTGAAGGCCCAACAAGGCATACTGCCCGGCGATGAAGTCATAGCTGTCGGGTCGCTCGAAGCGAAACGCTGCAGCGTCCTTCGCCCAATCGAACCGGTCGATCAGTGTGGTCGTGAAGTTCCGCATGCGGCCTCCTTGGCATCGATGGGAACATACCCCATGTGAAGCTTCGAACACGAAAGGTCGGTCCGAGTGACGCCACCTACAGATAGGCAACCCCGACCCCATACGCCCAGCGTACATGCAACTCGGGTTCGACTACGCAACTTCAGCCAACTGGGAGCTCTCGCGGCGGCTCTGATGGTCGCGGCGGCGCTTGGAGCCTGCACAACGGCACCAGACGGCGGAGGCGGACCAAGTGGGACGGGCGCCCCGGAGCCCACCAAGTTGGAGCGCGCTCAGGTCAAGGAGTACCAGGGAAAGGATCTCTCGTCGATAAGCGAGTTTCGCGAGAACTCGATCAAGGGTCCCCAGCAGGTCGACAGAGGATCCTATCGCCTGAAGATCGGGGGTCTTGTCGACACCGAGAAGAGCCTGACCTACGAAGAAGTGATCACTCAAAACGTGGCGTACAAGAAGGTCGTCACACTCAACTGCGTGGAGGGCTGGAGTGTCGATATCCTGTGGGAAGGGGTCAAGATAGCTGATCTGCTCGACAGCGCCGGCGCCGACCCTGACGCGCGAGTCATCATCTTCAGGGCCGTTGATGGCTACTCGACGTCGTTGCCGGCATCCTATATCCGAGACAACGACCTTCTTCTGGCGTACAAAATGAACGGTGTGGAGCTACCCCCGGAACGCGGTTTTCCCTTTCAGCTCGTGGCCCAGGACAAGTGGGGCTACAAATGGGCGAAGTGGATAGAGGAGATCGAGGTCAGCGACGACACCTCGTTTAAGGGGTACTGGGAGCAGCGCGGCTACAGCAATGAGGGCGACCTGGACAAGGGGTCGCGTGGCGAGTGAGCATCGCGTGAGCACGGCGTCGCCTACAGCAGGATTTGCCCGAGGCGCACGATCACTATCGGGTAGACGGCCGCCTCTCCTCCATACACCTGCACCTGGGACACCAGGTATGCTGAAGCGCCCAAGACGGCATCCGTCTCGGACACGAGCTCGTCGGGGCGAGTGAGCAAGATGACGCCCCCGCGAGATCCGATGGCCACGCCGCCGCACAACGCATCGGCAAACACCGTTCCTGTGGCCAGCCCGATGGTCTGGTATGAAGCCAGTCCATTGCCGACCCCCCATGAAGCAACGGCAGATGCCGTGCTGTAACGAGTCGCGCCCGCGAGACGCTGCACGACCCCCACATACGAGTCTATCTCGGTAGCCACCCGAGATGAGACCGCGACCGTGCCGCCCGCGATGCAGCCTGAGGAAAACGCGGAAGCGCTCAATACTGAGCGCGTCGACGACGGCACGGTCGTCGGTTTCACCAATAGAAGTGGCGCCTTGTTCGAGTAGGCCAGTGGGCCTAAAGCGAGCGCGTCGGCGAAATCGTCTCCGCGCGCGATGTAGACCCTCCCGCCATTTTGGCCATAGCCCAGAACCTCTCGGCTCACAAGGGCTGCGGTCTCATACCGGTCGGCCCCTCCAATGCGACGGACCGAGAAGCCCTCCCCGGCTAACTGGGTCGAAACCCCCGTGGGCACAGCCGCAGATCCGCCCAAGACGATCACTTTCTTCGTGCCAAGCCTGCGCAGCTCATCGAGAAGCGATTGGGGGGCCGGATTCGCCTTCACAAGCAACACAGGGGCGTTCAAGCAGCCCGCCAGGCCCGATGCGGCCAGCGCATCAGGAAAATTGCGCCCGGTCGCGATGATGACAGTGTCTGCGCTGGCGAAATTCTCATAGCTGATGAGCAAGGAGGTCTGATACCTGTCCTCGCCTCCGATGCGCGTGATACGTGCGCCTGGGTGGGGGTTAACTGTCGCGGTGACGGTAACGATGCCGCTATTTCCGGGGCCCGCAGCGGCGCGAATCCTCGGCGAAAAGGCACGCACGGGGGTTCCGTGCTCGACTTTGAACGGCAGGGCGATCCATGCAGCCTGCTCAACCCCGTCACTGACCAATGTCGCGTACAGGACATGCTTGCCCTCGGGGACGACGATATCGCCGGTGGCCCTGGTCCACACCCCGATGGGTTGATCCCAACGGTAGTACACGGTCCCGTCCGCACGCGGCACTAGGCGGACATGCGTCAGCGTCCCGCGCCAACCCCTGACTCCGTCAGGCAGGGCGGGACTCACGAAGGCCGTGACCGACGGCGACTCTGCCGGCAATACACCGGCAAATGCGGGCTGGTGAGCAGATACCGAAACGACGGTAGCCAACGCTACCGCCAGGCCAGAGATCAAGCCCGCGAGTGCCTTTCTTCGGGGGGCCTCCCCTATGAGTGTTCGTATGTGCATGCGGCCGCGTTTCTCAGGCTGCTTCCGCTCGCACGGATCAATTGTATTCATCGTCACAAAAC
>JAURYZ010000136.1 GCA_030653635.1 Coriobacteriia bacterium
GTGCGGCCGTCCAACTCATCAACCTACTCGCTTTACAAGTACACGCCGCATCTTCGAGGAACAATGTCGTTCTGGCTTCTGTATTGGCGCTACTTCGGGGACCCGCTCTCGCAATAGGCTCCACAATCTCGGGCTGGACAACGCGGAGCCCTACCGCCACAGTTCGCAAAGTGGATTCCTCGGCATACATAGCGGGCCTGGCGCTTGGCGCAAGCCTCATCATGGCGATCGGCGCGCAGAACGCGCTGGTGTTGCGGCAGGGGATCAAGCGCGAGCACGTCTTCGTGGTCGCTGCGGCGTGTACGCTTATCGACTGGGCGCTCATCATCTTGGGGGCCGGAGGTTTTGGCACCCTGATCGCGCTCTTTCCAGCTATCACGGCGGTTGCGGCCTGGGGTGGAGCTGCGTTCCTGTTCGTGTACGGCGCGCTGTCGTTTCTGTCAGCGAGCAAGTCCGACACCATGACCGTCGGCCAGCATCGCGGCCGAGAGCCCGTCGGTGGCTCGGTGCGTGCGGCCGTCGCGGCCACGCTCGCTGTCAGTCTGCTCAACCCACATGTCTATCTCGACACCGTGATCCTGCTTGGTAGCATCGCTGCGCAGTACGAGTCTGCTCCCCGTGTTCTGTTCGCGGCCGGCGCCTGCACCGCATCGGCAGTGTGGTTCTTTGGGCTGGCCTTCGGCGCACGTCTTCTCGCGCCGCTGTTCGCGCGCCCGATCGCATGGCGGGTGCTCGATGTACTCATCGGCATGGTCATGTGGACGATCGCCACAACGCTGGTGCTCGGCCAGCTCTAGGTACTCGGGCGACCTACAGGTACTGCCAAACGTCGTCGACGCCCGCTTCGGCAGCCGGGACGGCCTCGACGATTGTGCGCATACGTTTGCCCGTCGAGGCATCCATGATGCGCAGGTCCATGACTTCTGGCTCGTCTACCCAGCGTCCCGCAGGGTCCACTAGCGTCTTGACCCGCGGGTTCAGCAGGTCATCGTTGTTGACGCGGAACACAACGGCCGTGGTCCCGTCGTCGAGCTTCACGACGGCACCCATCGGATAGATGCCGAGCATAGCCACGAACGCCTTGGTCAGCGCCGGGTCGTAGGCCTTTCCACGACCCTGCATGAGCACGGCCAGAGCCTTGTCCGGGCGAATCTCGCGACGGAACGGCCGGCGGGTCGTCATGGCGTCGTATGCGTCGCACAAAGCGACCACCTTGCTGAACAGGTGCTGCTCTTGGGCTGCGTCTACCGCGGGGTAGCCCTGCATGTCGTGGCGAAGGTGGTGCTCGTAGGCCACGATCATTGGCATCTGGTCCACGAGCTGGATGCGCTTGAGCAAGTCCGCACCCTCGGTTGCGTGGCTCTTTACGATCTGCCACTCGTCGCCTGTTAGTGGGCCTTGCTTGTTCAAGATGTCCTCAGGGATGCGCACTTTGCCCAAGTCGTAGAGCAGCGAAGACAGACCCAAAGAGTGGAGAGTCTCAGCATCGAGCCCAAGGGCGGCGCCCAGTGACAGCGATAGGATGCAGACGTTGATCGCGTGGTTGAGTGTGTAATCGTCATGTCCCTTGATTGCGGTCAGGCCAAGAACCGCAGCTGGGTCGTGGAACAACGAGTCGAGTAGCGCATTGACCACCTGTTGCAAGGTGCTCACCTCGAACACCTTGCCGAGCTTGACCTGGGTCTCCACGTCGCGCATGGCGACGGCACCCTCGTCGTAGATCTCGCGAGCCTTCATCTTGTTCTCGCGCTGCTGCGCCTCGCGATCGGTTTCATCCAAAGTGGTCGTCTCGGCAATGCTCAGGTGGCGCGCGCCGGACGTTTCAAGGAATATTCTCGCGTCCTCTATCTCGTGGATCTTCGTGTCCGACAGAAGTCCCGCGAGTGCCGCTGCATCGGTCTGCTCGAAGCCCTCTTCGAAGGTGAGAGCTGAAATGCCGCGCTCGAGCAGCTCCTCCACGAGCTTGCGGTAGGTCACGCTCTCCTCGGGAAACACCTGGTTCTCCACGAACAGCGTGGACTTGTACAGGTTGATGGTCACTTCGATGAACCCGAACTCGGCTAGACTCGCAGCAGCGCTCACAAGCTCGTCCATCGACTGACCGAGCAAAGGATGCGTGACGGGATAGAGCTGCGAATTCGTGTGTGAGACCGCCAAGGCCCGGACAAGCTCCCTAGCCCGCGCCAGCTTCAAGGGCGTGGAGAAAGGCACCTTGGCCGAGGAAGCGCTTGCCGCGGCGAGCTGTTCGGGTGACTCGAGTTCCTCTTGGTCGCGCCCATTGAGTTCGGTCACTTCACATCGACTCCCTTTTATCGGTGCTCCCGCGCGGAGAGCTCGTCAACTGCTCTGCGCGCCAGGAACCTGAGTTCCTTGTTCTTGCGGCCGAACACGAACCGCCGACCCGCCCATCGTCTTAAGGCTGGAAGTGCCTCGGGCGAGCCGAGAGACTCCAGACTCTTGATTACTTCCTTCTTGAGCTCGTGGTTCCTCTCAAGAAAGTTTATATCTTCTAGGATGCGAACGAGCGCTGGAATCGCCTGGTTCGCGTGCACGCGCCCGATCTCACGGATGACATGCCGTCGAGTCTCCGGGTCCCAGTGCGACAACGCCTTGGCCAGCGCGGACTTGCCTTCGCCGCTAGGGAAGTCCGCGAGCGAGGTGATTACCGCTGCGCGAACCGTTGCATCGAGATTGTCAAGCGCCTGCGTGAGCACGGGAATCGCTCGTTTGTCACCGAGCATCGGCATCATTCTCACGATGCCGATGACCGTTTGGGAGTCATCGGTCCGGATGCGCCGGCTTGCCGTGGTCAGCAGCGGTTCGCCCATGCCGCGTACGACCGGGCCGAA
>JAURYZ010000140.1 GCA_030653635.1 Coriobacteriia bacterium
GTCAGCCTCCCAACCTTCAGCCTCGAACTGCGGCACAGCCAACGCGTCCATAACCTCTTTGATCATGGGGAACTGCTCGCGAAGCTCAGGCGCGGTCGGTGGACGATGCGCCTTGTACTGCGCAAGCGCATCGGACCGAAACTTGGGGCGTCCCTTGTCCCAGGCAACGATGACCCCGTCGGGTCTCATGTCTGCCACAAGTCTCACGAGCATCGACACGAAACCGAATGCGGCGTTGGTCGGCCTGCCATCCGGCGCGGTCATGCTGGGGGGCAGCGCGTGAAACGCGCGGTGCATCAAGCTGTTTCCGTCGATCACGGCTATGGTGCGCTGGGTCATGAGCGCCCTTCTGGTCGAGAAGCTGCTGACAACGGGAACATCCTTGTTGCATGCACCAGATTCTACCCGACGAACACGACACGCCGAGGAGAACAACGTATGGGATTCTTCAACTGGGCCGCACCGGCCTTCGGACACTTCGCGGACCGCTGGTCGCCCGAGAGCATCGAGGAGATCGTCGGCTGGCTCGCGCCATACCTGGGCGAGCAGAAGCGAATCCTCGATGTCGGCGGCGGCACTGGGGCGCTCGCGCGGCGCTTGAGCCAGTCCGCCGACGCGCAGGTCACCGTGCTTGACCCCACGCCCGAGATGCTGCGCTACATTCCGACCGATGGGCCGATCAAAGGTGTTGTGGGCACAGCTGAGGCCATCCCGTTTCCAGACGATTCGTTCGACGCTGTGATCGTGACCGACGCATTTCATCATTTCCGCGACCAGCCAGGCGCTGTCCGCGAGTTCCGACGCGTAGTCCGCAAGGGCGGCGGAGTGCTCGTGGTGGAGCTCGACCCTACGGGCTTGGTGATGCGCTCGATCGCGTTGGGCGAGAAGCTTCTAGGCGAGCCGGGGGCGTTCTTCACACCGGACGCCATGTGCGAGTTCATGAAGACCCACGGCATCGCCGGGAATTGCGCGGCGATACGGGGAGTCAGCTATCGCTTCGTGGGAACCGTGCGCTGAAGCCGAGTTATCAGCCGTGCCACAGATAGCCGACGTGCCGAACAGTGTCGAGACGTCCCGAGAGCTCAGGGCCAATCTTGGCGCGCACTCGTCTGACATGTACGTCAACCGTTCGCGAACCACCGTAGTAGTCGCTGCCCCACACGCGGCGCAAGAGCACCTCGCGGCTGTACGCGCGATTGGGGTGCGTGACGAGGAACGCGAAGAGCGCGTACTCCAGATACGTGAAGTCGACAGGCTCGCCGTTAACGTGAGCCTGATAGGTCGCAAGGTTCATCGTGAGGCCATCAATCCGCACCAGCTCCTGGGCTGCGGCCTCTTCGCCTGGCCAGACCAGCGTCCTGACGCGAGCGACCATCTCTTCGGAGGAAGCTCCCCTCACAACGAAATCTGAGGTGGTAGATGCCAGCATCCTCAGTGTGGAGAGCGCCTCGGGCTCGACCAGCAGGAGCACCTTCGCATCGAGCCCGGAACCAAGGGCGCGCTCGACGATCTGCGCCAGGGGCTTGGGGTCGCGGCCTGCGTCGAGAACGAGCAGGTCGTACTCCTCGGCGGAAAGCCGCGCCGCTAGCTCAGCATCGGCGCACTGAGTGATCGTGACATCGAGCGCATCGAGCGCACTCGCGGCCCAAGCGCGCGTGTGGGCATCATTGGCCACTATGAGAACTCGTTTCATGTGCATAGTCTACTCCGAGTGCCGGCATCCGCAGAGTCGTGACATGGCGTTTCTTGGTCCGTTTCTTGGTCAATCGCAGTACCGGGTTGTTGCTATCGGGTTTCTGCGCGAAGTCATCCTCGCCGCATTCGCGAAACGCGAACGGCGCCGAACGGGGAATCCCCATCCGGCGCCGTTGCCGAAACACAAACGAACCATGAACGCCAAAACGCCTAGATGGTGCTCAGGTAACGATCCATTTCCCACTTGGTGACGTGCTTGATGTAATCGGCCCACTCGGCCTTCTTGTTCTCCACGTAGAAGCTGTGGATGTGATCGCCGAGGATCTCGCGCATGGTCTCGGAAGCCTCGAACAGCTCGATGGCCTCGCCGAGGTTCTTGGGCAGGGTCACGATGCCGGCCGCGTCAAGCTCGGCGGGAGTCATCTCGAAGATGTCATTCGTGGCCTCGGGCATGAGCTCAAGCTGCTCCTCGATACCCTTGAGGCCGGCGCCGAGCATCGCCGCGAAGGCGAGATACGGGTTGGCCGAGGGGTCGGGGTTGCGAAGCTCGATGCGGGTGGCGGCTTCCTTGCCGGGCTTGTAGAGCGGCACGCGCACCATGGCGGAGCGGTTGGCCTGCGCCCACGACACATAGACGGGAGCCTCGTAGCCGGGGATGAGGCGCTTGTAGGAGTTCACGAGCGGGTTGGTGAGCGCACAAAACTCCGGGGCGTACTTGAGCAAACCGGCGATGTACCACTTGGCGATCTGGGACAGGTGGTTATCCGCGTTCGCATCGTAGAAGGCGTTGCCATCCTTTGTGAACAGCGACTGGTGCACGTGCATGCCGGAACCGTTGATGCCCTCTATGGGCTTAGGCATGAACGTGGCGTACACGCCGTTAGCGTGCGCGATCTCCTTGACGACCAGGCGGTAGGTCATGACGTTGTCAGCCATGGTCAGTGCATCTTGGTAGCGAAGGTCGATCTCATGCTGGGACGGGGCGACCTCGTGGTGCGAGTACTCGACCGGGATACCCATCTTCTCGAGCGTAAGCACGGTCTCGCGACGAAGATCGCTCGCGATATCGAGAGGGGTCAGATCGAAGTAGCCACCGTGGTCGAGCACCTCGGTGCCTTTGTCATCGGCAAAATAGAAGAACTCGAGCTCGGGACCGACGTACATGGTGTAACCCATGTCGGCGGCCTTCTTGAGGACTCGCTTGAGAGCATAGCGGGGGTCACCCTCGAACGGCTCGCCGTTCGGGGTCTGGATGTCGGTGAACAGACGTGCGACGCCCTGCTGCTCGGGACGCCACGGGATGACCTGGAAGGTCGACGCGTCCGGGATGGCGATCATGTCGGACTCCTGAATGCGGGTGAAGCCGTCGATCGAGGAACCGTCAAAGCCCATACCCTCGTCAAACGCGCCATCAAGCTCAGAATCGGTCACGGCGAACGACTTGAGTACGCCGAGAACGTCGGTGAACCAGAAGCGGATGAACTTGATGTCCCGCTCCTCGACCGTCTTGATTACGTAGTCCTTGCCTTTCTTCAAATCCATGGACCCATCCTCCTTGTCTGACGCGCCGAAGCCAGTTCCAACGCGCCCAACCTGAACGTCACTCGCATACTGTATCGATCATGTTAATGGGCATATGTTTCGCCTGTGTTTCGATTTGCCCCGTTTTCGTCATGTTCCCCACATCTTCTCGACGAAACCGTGCACCGGTTACTGCCTCGAGCTCTGTAGCGATTGACTTGGGTCGGAGCACTTACCGGGGAGGGGGAGGCGCGACTCACATCCCACGCACTCTGAGTCGCCGACTCGCAAGCATCCGCACCCCCGCAGTCCTCAGCCGCATCTGGGCAAAGATCAGCACACCTGCCGAGGAGAGGCGTCGCCTCGTCGCGGTCGATGCACTGCGCGGCATCGCGATCGTCGGCATGTTGCTTGTGAACAACCGCGCGGTCGGCGGAACCAACCCTTTGCCGTTCGAACACGTGGACTGGGAGGGCCTGCGCTTCGCTGACATGGTGTTCCCGTGGTTCCTGTTCGTTGCCGGCGTCGGCATGGCGCTCTCGATGGCAGGACGTCCTGATCGGCCAGCACTCAAGATCTACAGGAAGTTCGCATCGCGCGTGGTGGCCCTGCTGGCAATCGGGCTCGTGCTCAACTACTACAAGTACGGCGACCCGCTGCGCTACATGGGCGTCTTGCAACGAATCGCCCTCGCGGGCGCACTAGCGGCGCCTTTCGCTCGCAAGAAGCCCGTGTGCGCGATGCTCGGAGCGGCGCTGTTTCTGCTCGTCCACAGAAAACTGCTGCTCAGCGCCGCACCAGCTGGCGTGATTCCGGGCTCGTTTGGCGCCGAGGGCTCCATCGCGTACTGGGGTCTACCTCCGGTTGTAGGGCGAAGCGATGGCATGAGGTTCGAGTCGGCCCGTGCAGCCGATCAGAAGTCCTCGCCCATCACCATGTACTCGACGCTCGCGCCCCGGGCGGCGTCGAACAACTTGTTCCAGCTACGCTGGCCTATGAGCGCGAATGCATCGACCGCTTCCACGCGCGCCTGCCTGATCTCAGAATCCCCCACAACGTAATGCGGCGCCAACCTCCGGTACCAGGCAGCGTCCATGTGGCGATACGGCTTGAAGAAGTACGACTCGATGCGACCCGCCTGAGCGTATGCATGGACGGCCTCGCAAAGAGCCGTATGATCGGG
>JAURYZ010000151.1 GCA_030653635.1 Coriobacteriia bacterium
GGCCTCACGCGTGTAGCGCCGGACGATCTCCCGGATCGCCTCATCGGTGAACTCGACCCTAGAAGGGGTCAGGCCGTGCTCTTGGACCTGCTTCGGGATGAGGTACTGGTGCGCGATGTGCGCCTTCTCGTCTTCGGTGTAACCCGGGAAGTGGATAACCTCCATCCGATCGCGCAAGGCGGGCGGAATTGGGTCAAGGAGGTTCGCGGTGGTTATGAACATGACGTTGGACAAGTCGAACGGCGCCTCGAGATAGTGGTCCTGGAAGGCATTGTTCTGCTCCGGATCGAGCACCTCGAGCAATGCCGAGGTCGGGTCGCCTCTGAAATCCGCGCCGACCTTGTCGATCTCGTCCATCATGAATACGGGGTTGTTCGTGCCGACCTGGCTTATCGACTGGACGATCCGACCCGGAAGCGCACCGACGTACGTGCGCCGGTGACCGCGGATCTCAGCTTCATCGCGCACGCCACCGAGCGACATGCGGATGAACTCGCGCCCTAGGGATCTAGCGATCGACTTGCCGATCGAGGTCTTGCCCACGCCGGGAGGACCGACAAAGCACAGGATCGGTCCGCGCATATGGTCGGTCAACTTGTGCACGGCCAAGTACTCAAGGATCCGCTCCTTGACCTTCTCAAGGCCGTAGTGGTCCTCATCCAAGATGTTCTGAGCGTCCACCAAGTCGAGCTTCTCCTCGGACTCGGTCGTCCATGGAAGGCCCGTGAGCCAGTCCAGATAGGTCCGGATAACCGAGGTCTCGGCGCTGGCAGACGGCATCTTCTCCAGCCGACCGAGCTCCTTTAGGGCCTTCTCAGCGACCGCCTCGGGCATATCGGCGAGTTTGATTTTCTCCTTGTACTCATCGACTTCCGCTTGGATCTCATCGTACTGACCGAGCTCCTGCTGGATAGCCTTGAGCTGCTCGCGCAAGAAGTACTCGCGCTGGGACTTGGTCATCTGGTCCTTAACCCGATTTTGGATCTTGGAGCCCAGCTCCAAAATCTCAAGCTCCTTACGGAGAAACTGAGCTACCTTCAAAAGGCGGCCGTTGGGACCTATGGCCTCGAGAATCTGCTGCTTCTCCTCTATTTTGAGGTTGAGGTGGAAGGTGATGAAGTCCGCCAGTCGGCCCGGCTCCTCGATGGTCGAGGTAGCCATCAGCACTTCTTGCGGAATTGGCTTTCCAAGCTCGGAGGCCCTCTCGAAATCCCCAGAGATCGCGCGCATCAGCGCCTCGGTCTCGGGCTCCACCTTGGTCTCCTCCTCAATGACCTCCACGCGCACGAGGAAGTACGGGTCGGTCTGCAGCCACTCAACTATGCGTATCCGCTGCTGCCCTTCGACCAAGGCCTTTGCGGTGCCATCCGGGAGTTTCAGCTCCTGCATCACGGTAGCCACACAGCCGATCTCGTACACGTCTTCGCTCGTGGGATCCGCATCCTCGGCATGTTTCTGGGTCACCAGGGCGACCATGTGCCCTTGGCGCATGGACTCCTCAAGCGCATTGATAGAACGCTCGCGACCCACGAACAGCGGAACTACGAGATTCGGGAACACGATCAGGTCCCGCAGGGGTATCAGCGGAAGGACGTCGGGAATCGGTGCGTCAAGAGCTTGCTGTGACATGCTTTCGGCTTTCTCCTAGTGTGTCATGCGATAATCATTCTGCCCGATTCTACGACACGGTACACCTGCGCCCCTGCGCATCACTGCAGAAAGGCGCTCTGGACTTGGAGATACCCGAAGACATGCACCATGCTGCGATTCTGCGCTCAAGAGCCCCGAAGCTCATTGCCAGTGCCCTCGTTCTGAGCCTGCTGCTCGCGACATCAGCGGCGACCGGATCACCCACCAGTACCTCTGATTCGACCCCGGCAGGCACCCCCTTCGTGACACTGAACAAAGGTGCGGTCTCCACTCCGGTTGGCGGTTCGATCTCATTTAGCGTCGACGTAGCAGTCGATCGGCCAACGAGCTATCTCGAATCCAGGATTCAGATTCGCAGCTCGAGTGGGCGCTTGATGTACCAAAAGACCGAGGTCCGCAGCAATGTACCCACCGGGTCCGTAAGCATCAGCTACAAGCACGACTTGTCCCCCTCGGACCTGAGGCCAGGCGCCTACCCGATCGAGCTTCGAGTGCGCACCCAATCCAACGGTGTACGCGAGTGGGTGCTCAACGACGATCTGTTGGTCTACGACCCATCAACCGGCTCGGTACCTGTGGCTATCGTCGTCAAGATCCAAGCGTCACCATCGATGGACGCGGAGGGTCGCTTTGTCGTTGATCCATCACAGTCCACCCGGGCACGTGACGAGGCCGCCACACTGGCACGCCTCATTCTCGGGAACCCGTCGCTGCGCATCACGCTCGCCATCCCTCCGGTGGTGCTCGAGGAATGGCTGCGCGCAAGTCAGGGGTACGCCTGGGTCAGCGTGGAGGGCGTTGTCGACGTCCCCGCTGACGCGGCGGCCCCCAAAGCCTACGCCGATACGCTGAGTCTGCTCAAAAGAGCGGTTGCCTCCGGTCGACTCGAGCTGGCCGATGTCCCTTACGCACTACCTGACACCGGCGCACTGCAAAGAGGAGATCGCCTCGAGGATTTGGGCATGCAACTTTTGCGAGGCCACTCGGCCACTTTCGCCGCACTTGAGAGCTCGCCCGCAGCCGGGGTCGTCACAGCCGACGACCTGATGCCGCTTCATGGGGCATCCGAGCTGCGCCGGGCCGGTGCGACCTTCGCCGTGCTCGATCCGGCCAGCCTCGACTCATCGGAGACCACGCCAGCCTCCGGAGCGTACGACGTACAGGGCGTGCCCGGCCTAGCGGCTCTCGTTCTGGACCCCGAACTATCGGCCTGCCTTGAGAGCGCCGCCGCTTCGCAGTGCACCTCACGGGTGTTCAGCCGTTCGATTATTGAGACTTTGAGCGCGCCGATCAGCGCGGTGGTATCAATGGGACCGGGCTATCGCGCGAGCATGGCCGATCTGAGCCTGTGTCTAGCAGATCTCACTGAAGCCCCGTGGGCCTCTTTCGTCACGGCGAGCCAGGCCGCAGCTACAAAGAAAACGGAGTCGGTCGCCCTTGTGGCCACGGCCCCAACGACACCTGGTGCCCCTTCCGGATACTGGGATGAAGTCGCCCGGTCCCGCAGGTACGCAGCGGCGTTCTTGGGCGCAGTGGGCGTGAACGACCCCGAAGCTCAAACAGCGTCCGATCTGTCACTCGTAGCGCAAAGCGCACTTTGGGCAGGGCCGGACCTGAACTGGGGTTCCGCCGATCGAGGACGCGCGATCGCGGCCGCCTCAATCCGCGAGTCCTCAGCCGTGCTCGATGCCATCACCCTTGGAGCCAGCGATATCACGCTCTCGAGCGCAAACGGAGAGGTGCCGATCAGCATCACCAACTCCTCGGAAAAGACGCTCTCCTTGAGCATCCGTACCCGCGCGACAGGCATGAACGTTGCTCCGAGACAGACCGATGTGATCGAGGTAAGACCTCAGGAGAACTTCGCCACGATACCCGTCGATCTGGGCCAGTCCCTGTCCGGGAAGCTCACAGTTCAGCTCTATGCCGAGGACCTGTTGATCAATGAGAAAGTGGTCGCGGTTCGCGCCTCATTTCTAGATCGCCTCGTGCTTATCGGGGGACTCGCGCTCGTGTTGGTAGGCATGTTGCTCTTCATCCGCCGAAGAGTACGTTCAGTAGCACGTGCTGATAACATGTAAGCACTCGGCTCGGCTAGCTCGCCTAAGCAGTGAGGTTCTTGTGAAGAAAATCATAGGTCTCATCATATCCGTGGCGATACTGGCTACACTGCTCAACGACGCGGGCGCGTATTTGGCTGGATGGAACAATCTCGACGTCATAGCGCAGCAATGCGCCATAACCGCGTCATCCAGCATATCTCGTGAACGCGATGATGTTGCCACGACCGCCGCGCAGTACGCGGCGTCCCAAGGGGCAACGGTATACCTGTTCGACCAGAACGACACGACAGTCCATGTATGGGTCGAGATGCCCATTCCAAAGACATGGGTGCTTGGACGGGTGACGGCCCTGTATCTAGGACAGCCGATCGACACACCCTACAAAATCAACACGGAGAAGACCGCGACGTGGCGCTAACCACAACGCTTGCCGAGGGAACAACCAAAACGAGGAGCCGATGAGGACCGTCCTGCTCGACACCAACGTGCTGATCGCCGACCCGAACGTCCTGTTCGCGTTCAACGATGCCGCGATCATCATCCCTGAGACCGTCTTGGGAGAGCTCGACAAGCTCAAAACCTCGCGCGCCGACGCCGACCTGCGTTTTCGTGGCCGCGAAGTGAGCCGCACGCTGTTCGAACTGTCTGAGCAAGGCAGTCTCATCGGTGGTGTCGAGATGCCCGATGGAGGCACGCTGCGCGTCGTACCGTTCGATGCGGACGCCGACCTGCCCGACGGACTGTCCACGCGCAACGCCGATGACAAGATTCTTGCCGTGGCCTATCAGGTCTGCAAGGATGACTGCGAGCATCTCACCGTCATCACCAACGACCTCAACATGCTGCTCAAGGCCCAATCACTCGGGCTGGACGTGCAACGATACGGCGACGGGGTAGAAGGCAGCTTCGCGCGACGCTTCATCATCCGGCCGTTCCAACGCTATCGAATCCCCCTGGCAATCCTCGGCATGTCGCTTGGTGTATTCGCGGCGATCGTGTTCGTCGCCATGAGCTTCAGGACCGACGGCGGGATTGCAGACAAGATCAGCGTCCCCCCGGAGTTGCGCGAGACCTTCACCGCGCCGCAGCTTCAGATATACACCTTGCTTCAGGAGATAGAGAACAACCCCGAAAGCGCCAACGCGCTGCTCGACCTTGGCAATATCTACTTCGAACTGGGCAACTACCCGCGTGCGAGCACGTTCTACGAACGCTACGTTGCGCTGCAGCCCGACAACATGGACGCCGCAACGGATTTGGCAGCCGCGTACTTCTCGAGCGGCAAGACCGATCAGGCGATCTTGGCAGTCAACAGCGTGCTCGCCAAGTACCCGGAGCACGTAAAGGCGAACTTCAATCTGGGCGTCATGCTGTGGCAAGGCAAGGGTGACTTGGCTGCTGCCAAGAAACAGTTCCAGCGCGTCGTGGAGCTGACGGTCGACTCAACAGACCCCAATGTGGTCAGTATCAACAAGGGCGCAATGGGCAATATCGTACAAATCGAAGAGACGCTCAAGGGCAGCTCGCAGGGAACTACCGGAGGGGCATAGAGCATGGAGCAAGTTGACATCGCAATCATCGGCGGAGGTCCTGCGGGACTTGCCGCCGCGCTGTACTCGTCCCGGGCGCGCGCGAGCACAATCGTGTTCGAGCAGGGCATCCCCGGTGGCCAGATTGTGACCACCGACTGGGTCGAGAACTATCCCGGTTTTCCGGCCGGAATCTCGGGCCAAGAGCTTGGCGACCTAATGACCAAGCAGGCCGAGGAGTTCGGGGCTGAGATACGCTCGTTTACGGCGATCACAGCAATCGAGCCGTATGACCTTGACTTCAAGCTCACCACAGGCGAGGGCGATGAGATCATCGCGCGAGCCGTCATCTTGGCAACGGGCGCCGTCCCCAAGAAGCTCGGCGTGCCTGGCGAGGCCGAGTTCACGGGACGCGGAGTCTCGTGGTGCGCGACCTGTGACGGCGCACTGTTCCGCGAGAAGGTCGTCGCGGTGATCGGCGGCGGGGATGCCGCGGTCGAAGAAGCGCTGTTTCTCACCAAGTTCGCAAGCAAGGTGCACCTGATTCACCGTCGCGACGAACTGCGTGCGACCAAGTGCATCCAGGAGCGCTGCTTTGCCAACGAGAAGATCGAGATGCAATGGAGCCGCACCATCAAGGAGATCAAGGGCGCTGAAGGCAAGGTGGCTGGCCTAGAGCTGGCCTCCACGAAAGGTGAGCCCGACGTGTTCCTCCCGCTGGACGGCATCTTCATCTTTGTGGGCATCGATCCGGCAACCGCTCTTGCTGGCGAGCTTGTCGAGCTAGACGAGAAGGGGTACATCAAGATAGACCACGACGGGCGCACCTCATGGCCCGGGCTTTACGCGGCAGGAGATGTGACCGATTCTGAGCTCAAGCAGGTCATCACGGCCGCAGCAAAAGGTGCGTCGGCGGCGTTCGAAGCGCTCCGGTTCATCGACGAGAAGGTCTGCTCCATCTAACGCGTGCGCGGAGCGACTGTCACCGAAGGGAGCTTGGGTATGGCCGATCTGGTTCAGATCACCGATGCGGGTTTCGAGGCCGACGTCGTCGGCAACGCGAAGCCTGTAGTGCTCGACTTCTGGGCACCATGGTGCGGCCCGTGCCGCATGATGGAACCCGTACTGCATGAGATCGCCGAGGAATTCGCAGACAAGATCGTCATCGGCAAGCTCAACGTCGACGAGAACCCCGCGACGGCGCAGAAGTTCGACATCCTGTCGATTCCTACGCTGCTCGTGTTCGCCAATGGCGAGGTCGTCAAGAAGCTCGTGGGC
>JAURYZ010000155.1 GCA_030653635.1 Coriobacteriia bacterium
CCACGACCAGCATGCCGAGGAACGACAGACTGGCCAAGGCCGGATGGACAAGCATCCAAGAGCGTACCTTGCGTGCCATGGACTCTCTTTCGTAGACGACTGCCGGATTGCCGAGTTTCGCTTCTCTGTTCTTATCATCGGCGAGGACCATGAAGCTCACCTAAGACCACGATGAGAGCCTGCTTAGTTTTGGAATTGCGTGGGGCACCAAGGGCGTTTCCGCGAGAAATGGCGCATGGTGAATCTCGCCTCAAGCCGCTATCATCCCTATCGGAGGCGGATGGGTCCTGGTGGGCTCCGCGGTCTTCAAAACCGTAGTGGGGGGTGAAGAGCCTCCTGGGTGTGTTCGATTCGCACGCGCTTCCGCCATAACGCTTTAGAACAGCGGCGATCCGGTCATCGGGTCGCCGCTGTTCATTACGCTACGCCGCGCACATGCACCCACCCTCAAGCGCTTGCACGCCCCTCGCACGACCGTTCGTCGTAATACCGTTCGCACCGCCTCTGGGAACGCCGAATACTCCAGTAGATGACAAACGGTTGATTAGCGGAGGTGAAAGGTCGATGGACTGTGGATTGATGCACGTCAACGGCCTAGCTGCCCAGTGTACGAAAACCTCCTGCATCTACTGGGCGTCTCCGACCTCGCGCCCGGATATGCCTTCAGACACGTGCGCCCTAGAGCACTTCCGGCTCTTGGGCCAACGCCCGGACAGGCTCGCATTTTGGCTGCTGGAGCTCAAGTTCAAAGGCGAGGTTCGCCCGCAGGCCCTTCGCTCTGCCTGATCGAGGCACACTGCACCCGTGCACCCAAACCCGTGCACCCAAACCCGTGCAACCAAGCCCTTCAACCGTTGCGTCAAGAGCGGTACTCTTGGTTCGGGTCGGCCACACGAATCCACCAGGAGCTTTGAGATGATGGACGCACTGAGTTGCATCATGTCGCGACGTTCGATCCGCGAGTTCGAGCCGCATTCCCTGTCGCCCGACGATGTCGACGCGATCCTGCGAGCAGCCATGGCGGCCCCCAGCGCGGGCAATCAGCAGCCATGGAGGTTTGTGGTGCTAAACGATCGCACGGTGCTGGATGCGGCAGCCGAGACCACGCCCTACGGCAAGATGCTGCGCACCGCACCGCTCGCGCTCGTAGTGGCCGCAGACACGCGTGAACTGAAGCACGCCGGCATGTGGCAGCAGGACTGCTCGGCCGCAGTCGAGAACGCACTTCTGGCCGTAAACGCGCTCGGGCTTGGCGCGGTATGGCTGGGCTATTGGCCTAAGATGGAGCGCGTTACTCCGCTCAAAGAACTCCTCGGCATGCCTGAAGGGGTCGAGCCGCTCGCCGTACTTGCCATCGGGCACCCCGCCGAGGAAAAGCCACCGGCGCAGCGCTACGACCCGTCGTTCGTCCACCTCAACCGCTGGTAGGCGGACACGTGCTTCTTCTCGCCGAGGATCTTCGCTTCACTCCGCCGGGTTGCCCGCCCGTGCTCGATGGCGTGCACTTGGTCTTGTACCCGCACGAGCTCGTGGACATCACAGGCCCGAGCGGCTCGGGCAAGACGACGCTTCTGCGCGCGCTAGCGCGACTGCTTCCGGGCGTCACGGGCACGCTGCTGTTCGCGGGCGCGCCAGCGAGCGAGGTTGTGTCGGGGGAGTGGAGGCGCCACGTCGCGCTGCTGCCTCAGCGCGCGACCATGCGTAGCGGAAGCGTGCGCGAGAATCTAAGCCTCCCGTGGAACCTGAGAGTTCGGGGCACCGAGACACGCCCGACGGACGCGCTACTCCGCGAGGCCCTCGACGGGGTGGGATTGGCCGACGTCGAGCTTGACCGAGATGCTGCGAAGCTCTCGGTGGGCCAGGCCGCGCGGATCTCGCTTCTGCGCGTGATGCTCACTGCTCCTGACATCCTTCTGCTCGACGAACCTGATGCCAACCTCGATGACGCCAGCGCCGAGCAGGTCCGCGCCATGGTCGAGCGATTCGTGGACGGCGGCGGCTCGGTCGTGCGCGTGCGGCACCTGCGCTCAGACGATCTGGCTGCTCGCCGCTACCGCCTGGCGGACGGCCACTTGAGCGAGGTGCTCTAGCATGCCCGAGACAACCGCAGGTGGCGTCATCGCCATAAGCTGGCTGCAGCTCGCGCTGGCCACCGGCTTTGTCGTGTTCGTCGGCGTCTTGTCGATGCGGCTGGCGCTCGGCATCGAGAAGGACCTCGCGATCGCCACCGTGCGCACGTACATTCAACTCATCGCGCTCGGACTCGTTTTGCGCTGGGTGTTCGGGATCGACAGCCCCTGGATCGTGCTCGCGATCCTTGCCCTCATGATGGCCGCCGCCGCGCAAACGATCGTGAAACGCGCCCCCGACGCGCCCCGCGGCATCCTGGGAAGCTCCATGCTCACGATGCTACTCACCGGCTTCACGGTGACCTTCGCGGTCACTGGGCTTATCGTCCAAGTCGATCCTTGGTACCGCGCCCAGTACGTCATCCCGATCGCAGGCATGGTCCTGGGCAACTCCATGAACGGCGTCGCGCTTGCGCTCGAGCGCACATTTGCGGACATGGACACCCATGCCGAGGAGATCTTGGCGCTCGTAGCTTTGGGCGCGAGCCCCTGGGAGGCTTCGGGCGACATCGTGCGCGTTGCGATTCGTGCCGGGCTCATCCCCACGATCAACTCCATGGCTGCGGCCGGGCTCGTGTTCATCCCCGGCATGATGACCGGCCAGGTGCTCGCCGGCGCAGATCCGCTTCATGCGGCCTACTACCAGATCGTGGTGATGCTGATGGTCTCAGCCGCGACGGCGCTGGGCAGCGTGATGGCCGTGCTACTCTCGTTCCGTCGCCGCTTTTCGGCTGACGGCGTGTACCTCGAGAAGGGCTACCGCACGTGATTCTTAGCAATACGTACGTTCGTATCACGAATAACTTCCTGCACGACATGGCGACCGGGACATGGGCCGCTTGCTTGCTCGTGCTGTGGGTGCTCGCCGGACGGATTTTCGGCATGGGCCCCGAGGCGACAGGAGCGCTACGTGATTCCATGGCGCTCGTGTTTTGGATGCTCGTAGCCGCGCTCGTGATCGTGAGCGTGACCGGTGCGTTTCGCCTCGTGTACTGGCGAACCACCACACCCGCACACGAGCTTTCCGCCAAACGCCGTGCGCTCGTGATCAAGCACATCGTGTTTCTAGTCGTGTACGGCGGGGGAACGCTCTGGGCGTGGGCGCTGGCCTTCTGAGCCAACCCGGACGCAACGGTGCTTGACCGCACGGCGGCCCCTGCTTGACCCTGCAACGCGCCTGTTTGACCACCACGCCGCCCCAGGATATAGTTCACGGCATGAATAATTCAAGGAACAAACATTCCAGGTGTTGCAAGAAGGCCTCAGGCGCGAGCGACGAGTTGCTCGAGCGCCTCGATGGCGTGCTTCACAAGTTCGGCAGGCTCATGGCCTCTCGTCAGGCGCAGTACTCCCGAGATACCGGACTACCAGCGCCGCAGTACATGGTGCTTCGGATCTTGCTCCAGGAGGGCGAGATGCGTGTCTCGGACATCGCAGCGACGCTCGGTGTCAAGAATCCCGCCGCATCGGGCCTCATCCAGACTCTCGAGGATGACGGTTTCGTGGTGCGAGGCACTGATGCCACTGATCACCGGGTCGTGCTTGTGAGGATTACCCCGGCCGGCGAGCAGCGTTTCGCCACCGCGGATCAGTACCGCACGATTGTGCTCAAGATGCTCACCGACGGGCTTCCGTCAGAGGATCTCGAGACGCTTGTTCGCGTAATGAATCATATGGCAGCCGTTGTGGGCGGCGGCACCGACCGCCCCGCGCACACCGTCTGATATCACCGAAGGGGTTACCGATGGACCGCTTGACCCGATTCAGCCTCAAGAACGCCGCTGTCGTCATCCTTATCACCGTGCTGCTCACTGCCGGAGGCGTCTACTCCGCCGGACAGCTCAAACGCGAGACGATGCCGGATGTCACCATCCCGATTGTGGCGATCGTAACGCCGTATCCGGGTGCCGCGCCCACAGACGTCCAAGAGAAGGTCACCGAGCCACTCGAGCAGGCCATCTCGCAGGTCGACGGCATCGAGCAGACCAGCGCGATGTCCAACGATTCGGTCTCGGTCGTCGTTGCGCAGTTCAGCTACTCGGCGAACATGGATACCGCCGAGGCCGACATCCTCAAGGCGATGGACGCCGTCGATCTGCCTGAGACGGCTCTGACACCCACCACAAACCGCATCAGCATGGGCTCGCAGCCGATCCTTCGGTTCGCGGTCTCAGGCGACGTATCGGCCGAGGCGCTGCAGATCGCGGTGCGCGATTCGCTCGTGCCTGCGCTTGAATCCGTCGACGGTGTCGGCGAGGTTATGGTCTCGAACAAGTACGACGAGAACGTGCGTATCGTCTTTGATGCAGACAAACTCGATGCCGAGGGTCTCACTGCTGCTGATGTCGTGCAGCAGCTTCAGGCTGCGAACCTGTCGTTTCCCGTCGGCTCGGTGGAGATCGACAAGATAGACGCTCCTATCCGCGTGAGCGGCACCTTGGCCAGCGTGGAAGACATTCGCAAGTTCAAGGTCGTGATCTACCCGAACCAAGCCGAGATGATGGGCGATGCGTTCGCCGCGATCGGCGAGGGCATGGGCGCCTTGGGCGGTGCCGTGGGCCAGCTCGGCGGTGCGGTCGGTCAGATCGGCTCCGGGGTGGGTGAGCTTGCGACCGGAGTCGGGCAGATGGGTCAAAGCCTCGGCATGCAGATCGGTCTGGGCAGCGCGCTGCAAGATGTGCAGGCACAGTCGCTCGAGGCCAAGGTCGCACTTTCCTCGGCACAGTCCGTGATGCGCGATATGGAAAGTGCAGGTGCCACCGCCACGCCGGAGTACGTCACGGCCGCAGCGACGGCCGCTAAGCTTGAGATGGTGATACCCGCGCTTGACCAGGCGGCGGTCGGGATTCAGGCGCAGCTTCTCAAAGCGCAGAAGGATGCAGCTGCGATGGCGTCGACGGGCGGCTCGACTGCGCCCGCCGCACCTTCCGGCGGCATAAGCATGAGCGCGCCTTCAGGCAGTGCGTCGATCGGCTCGGGCGACACTGGGATGGCCGAACCTGAGCTGGGCATCGTCGAACTCGGGGACATCGCGACGGTCTCCTACGGCGCCGGCGAGGGTGTCGTGGGCTCGCGCGCTAACGGGGAACCCGCTGTGCTCATTAACGTGGTCAAGACCCAGGATGCCAACACGGTCGATGTCTCCGACGCGGTGAAGGACGCCGTGGATGCGACGCTTTCGGAGCTGCCTGAGGGCACCAAAGCGACCTACACCTACGAGGGCGCCGTCATGATCGAGAAGTCGATCGACGACATGGTCCAAGAGGGCCTGATGGGCGCGCTGTTCGCGTTTCTGGTCATCTTGCTGTTCTTGCGCAACTGGCGTTCAACACTCATCTCCGCGATCTCTATCCCGCTATCGATCGTGCTGTCGCTTCTGGCCATGAAGTTCGCGGGCGTCACCATGAACGTTATGACGCTCGGCGGGCTTACGGTGGCTATCGGGCGCGTCGTCGACGACTCCATCGTGGTCATCGAGAACATCTTCAACCACATGCAAGCCGGCGGCGAACGCACCGTCGGCATGATCCAACGCGCGACAGCCGAGGTCTCCTCGGCGATCACGTCCTCTACGCTCACCACCGTCGCGGTGTTCGCGCCGATGATGCTCGTGAGCGGCGTGGTGGGCAAGATCTTCACACCGTTCGCGCTCACCGTGGCCGTGGCGCTCATCTCGTCGTTGCTGGTCTCGCTCACAATAGTCCCGCTGCTTGCCAAGTGGTCGCTGCTCTCGGCCAAGGTCCACACGCGCGACGATCAGGCGACTCGCAGCGGCATCGCGTATCGACGCAGTCTGACGTGGTCGCTCGATCACCCCGGCGTTGTCGTGAGCGCCGCGGTGGTTCTGTTTGTCGCCTCCCTCGGGATAGTCCCGATCATCGGAGCGGGCTTCATGCCTCCGGCGACCGAGAAGTACCTGCAGGTCGATGTGGACTACCCAGCCGGCTTCACTGCAGCCGACGTCGACAAGGCGCTCGTGTTGCTCGAGACCGATGTTGCCAAGCGCGAAGACGTGCTCTTCTACACCGCTAACGTCGATACCGAGAGCGGATTTAACATGGCCTCGGGCGGCGTCAGCGGCGGCAACAAGGGCCACGTGTTCGTGAAGCTCACCGATGACGGCGATGTCGACGCGACACTCGCAGGCATCCAAAAGACCAGCAAGCAGATATCAGCCGACGGAGGTAAGGTGACCGCCGCTCAGGTGAGTATGTCAGGTGGCTCTGACAGCGCGCTCGAGCTCATCGTGACCGGCCCGATGGACCGCATCGAGGTTGCTGTCGACCAGATCACCGCGGCGCTTGCCAGCGTCGAGGGGCTCGAGAACGTGTCGAGCAACTTGGCCGAG
>JAURYZ010000156.1 GCA_030653635.1 Coriobacteriia bacterium
GCAGATGCTCGTCGGGTAAGGTGCGCCTCGCGATTATGGGGAGGCCCAGCTGTTCGAAGCATTGCTCGAACTCATCGCGCCCACGCGCTGCGCGGGTTGCGATCTTCCCGGAGCGGTTCTGTGCGAGCGCTGCCGGGCCGCGACTAAGAGTATCGATGCACGCTGGGCCTGCCCGCGTTGCGGCGCGCCGTTCGGCTATCTCACGTGCACCGAGTGTTGGAATCGTGAGCTCACTTTCGAGGCGGCGATTGCCTTGGGTGTGCTCGAACGTCCCTTGTCACGGTGCATCACTTTGTACAAGGACGCGGGGGAGCGTCGCATGGCCGCTGAGCTCGGAGGGCTGCTGGCCCAAGCGCTCAGACCGTGGGATGGCTGGGGCCAGTGCGTCGTCGCGATTCCGGCGTCCAAGGCCGCGATCACCCGGCGCGGCTTCGATCACGCCGATGCGCTCGCGGCCGTGTTGGCGCGCGATCTTGGCATCCCGCACGTGTGTGCGCTTTCTCACGCCCGTGCACGCGATCAGCGCGGGCTCACCCGGACCGAGAGGCGGGCCAACGTGGCCTCGGCCCTCGTTGCGGTTCCTGGGGTACTCCTCGGTGGGCAGGTACTTCTTGTTGATGACGTGTTCACCACGGGCGCCACTCTCGACGCGGCAGCCGGTGTCCTCATGGCCGCAGGCGCTCTTGAGGTGCGCGCGGCCGTCCTAGCTCGCGCATGGTGAGCCGACGCCCGGGCCGCGTGGTAGAATCGTCCCTGCTTTCACTCGGGTCTGTGGTTGCGGGTCGCGCAAGCGGCCTTAGTCCATGGTAGATGCGGCCGAAAGGATCCACGTAAGCCGGCGGGAGACCGCCGCGCGAGCATGGCGCATCTTAGGGGTAAGTCGTACCGCTCGGTCCGACCATCCAGGTCGGCGGGCGAGAGGGCCGGTAGTGAGATCACATCAAGCGGAAGCCCCGGTATGCGAGTGTGGGGTCAAAGACCAGGTCAGCCGGGTGAAAGCAACGCTGACTCACAGGGAGGCACGAATGCGCGGATTCATGAGGTTCACCACGGCGATCGTTCTCGTGTTAGCACTTGCGGCAATGGCGGCATGTACGCCCGCTGCGCAGGAGACCGTCATGGAGCCAAAGCTCGCGCCCCCTGCTATCGCTACCGCAGGCGTTCTTGTCGCCGGCGTGGATTTCGAGGTGCCCCCGTACGCTGGCAAGGATGACGGCCGCAAGGCCGGCATGGACATCGACGTGGCCGCCGCTCTCGCCGAGCAGCTCGGGCTAAGTCTCGAGACTGTGCAGGTCGCGCCGAGCGAGGCCGCCACCGCGCTGGCCGATGGCACGGCAGACGTCGTGTTCTCGATGCCGCTCGACGAGGCCTCCGTGCTTGGAGCCACGATTGCAGGCACGTACGCAGCAAGCGGCCCGGCATTCTTTGTGGCTTCGAGTGAGGCGGCTAGCGGTTCGCCAGCGGCGAGCGCTTCGGTTGAGGCGTCCGATGGCGCAGATCCTGTCGACTCCCCAGAGCTACTCACGATGGGCTCACTTGGCTCGCTTCGGGTTGGCGCTCAGCAGGACTCAGCGTCGTTCTGGCTGCTGGAGTACGAGCTAGGCGAGGGTGCAGTGGAGGCGTATCCGACGGTGCGTGCCGCCTTTGACGCACTGGCCGTTGGGCAGGTGGATGTGGTCGCATCAGACGCTCTCGTGGGCGCCTACATCGCTCGCGATTTCGCCGGCGTTCGCTTTGCCGGCCAGCCGACGCTGGCCACACTTCTGGGAGTCGGCGCCGCCGTCGAAAACACCGAACTTGCTGACGTGGTGCGCGTTGCGCTCGATAAGCTGGCGGCCGACGGTGTCCTGGACGCGATCCGCGTCAAGTGGGTTGGAGAGCTGCCCGAACTCGAGACCATCGAAGGGGCCTTGAGTATCGACGCCTCGACCACCCCCTGACGACTTCCGGGCAGTAAGGACAATTCCTCTAAGGCTCGGACGCAAGGGCACACTGCGCACTGCATTCTGTCGGCGATTCAGGCGCGCATGCTGCCGGCACGCGGCCGACCGGCGCCGACCGTAAACGCGGTGTAAACGCGGCGAATACACACATGGCAGACCTTGGTGTATCGTAGTCGCGTGCAATCGAAAGGGCATCGGACTCGTTCCGGGGCCAGAATCACCAACGTTGTTGTAATCAAGGGAGGAACCATGGGTAAGGCTCGAAAAGTACTGGCTCTCATGTTGGCGCTCGTGCTCGTTGTGGCGATGTTCGCCGTCGCTGGCTGCTCAGCCAAGGACGACACCGCCGCCGATGAACCCGTCGTCGAGGAGCGGGGCGCCATCATGGGCGTCGCTGACTTGGTCGAGGGCGACAAGGTCGCCGTTCAGTCCGGTACCACCGGTGAAGCTTGGGCCAACGAGAACCTCAAGCCTAACGGCGTCGAAGTCGTTCCTTACGATGATATTCTGCTCGCTTTCTCGGCTCTTCAGGCTGGTGACGTCATTGGCGTTATCAACGACCTCCCGATCTCGCAGGACGTCGTAAAAGACGAGGCCCGTGGACTTGAGATCGTCGAAGAGATCAAGACCGACGAGACCTATGGTTTCGCGTTCAGCAAAGAGAACATCGCGCTGCGCGATGCTGTGAACTGGGGCCTGGCGCAGGTCATCGCCTCGGGTGAGTATGCCACGATCTACGAGCTGTGGTTCGGTGGCAAGCCCATGTCGATGCCCGAAGCCACCAGTGCGGCAGTCAAGCCGGCGGCAACGCCCAAGACGCTGATCGCTGGCAAGATCATCATCGGCTCCGACACGGCCTACCCGCCGTTCGAGAACGTCGAGGATGGCAAGACGGTCGGCTTTGACGTGGATCTCATGAACGCGATCGGCAAGCAGCTTGGCCTTACCGTCGAGTTCAAGAGCTACAAGTTCGACGCGCTGATCACCGGCGTGCAGGCAGGCTCCGAGTTCGATATGGTCGGTTCCGCGATGACCATCACCGACGAGCGCAAGCAGTCGATCGACTTCTCGGATCCCTACATCAACTCGAACCAGTCGCTGGCGATCAAGAAGGCCAACTAGCGCAGCCAAGTATTCCAAGGACACAAACGGAGGGGCCGGCGGGTAACACCGTCGGCCCCCGAGCATCCGGCCTGATCGAGGAGACGAAGTGAGTCCCAACCTGCGCAGAGTGCTTTGGTATGCGGGTTACGCGACTATCGGTGCGGTCTTGGTCGCGCTACTACTGAATGTGGTCGGCCCCGTTCGGCTGCTCTATGAGCGCCCTGCGGAGCGCGGTAGCACCGGCATGGTGGACTCGGT
>JAURYZ010000159.1 GCA_030653635.1 Coriobacteriia bacterium
ATGTACTGCTGAGCACCCTGTTTGAAAGCGAGAATCTTGGCCAGGTCCTGCGTCTTGGCGGTGAGCATGATCACGGGGATGTCGGCGGTCGCAGGGTTGTTGCGGATCTCCATGAGTGCCATCCAGCCATCGACCCTAGGCATCATGATGTCCAGAATGACGACATCCACGGGTTCCCGGCTGAGCACTTCGATGCCCTCGGCACCGTCCGCGGCACCGAGAACATGCATCCCGTCGGCACCGAGGCCCATCTGGATCATCTCGACGATGGACTCGTCATCATCGATGACCAATACATTGATCTGCTCGCTCACGACCATCTCCGTCCGCAGGCACTGATGAACGGTCATTCATGTCGTTCATCTCCCCATTCTGCCACTCAGTATAACCGATGGGCCGTCGGCGCGCGGAGCCAGGCGATCCCCCAGGCGATCCTGCGCAAGACCGAAACCTCGGCCGAAGCGCTAAAGACCGCCCAAGCCAGATCAGCGGTCGCGTAGCCAGCTATTCATGGCTCGAGCGGCGCGCTTGCCAGCCCCCATCGCAAGGATCACCGTCGCGGCACCAGTGACGATATCGCCCCCAGCGAATACGCCCGGCATGCTCGTGGCTCCATCCTCGCTCGTGACGATGTATCCGCGACTTGTGAGTTCCAGATCAGGCGCGGCTTGCGACAGCAGTGGGTTGGCACGTGTGCCGACAGCCATGATCACGGTGTCGCACTCGATCACGAAGTCGCTGTCCAGCACGCACACTGGAGCGCGCCGACCGCTTGCATCAGCATCGCCAAGCTCCATGCGGGTCGCGACGATCCCGGTCACGAACCCATCGTGCCCGCGAATCTCCAAAGGCGAGCAGAGCATCTTGAACTCGACACCCTCCTCTTGGGCGTGGTGTGCCTCTTCGCGACGCGCCGGCATTTCATCTGCGGTGCGTCGATACACGAGAAAGACCTCCTCGGCACCTAGACGCAACGCGGTTCGAGCCGCATCCATCGCAACGTTGCCTCCGCCCACGACCGCGACCTTGCGGCCTCGCCACACGGGGGTATCGGCCTTGGGAAAATCGTAGGCATGCATCAGGTTGACGCGTGTCAGATACTCGTTGGCCGAGTAGACGCCGTTTAGGTTCTCACCGGGAATCCCCATGAACACCGGTAAACCCGCACCGTTGCCCACGAACACGGCGTCAAATCCCTCCTCGGCAAGAAGCTCGTCGACGGTGATGCTCGCGCCGACGACCACATCACACTCGATACTCACGCCCATCTGGGAGATCATCTCGATCTCGGCTTGTACGATGGCCTTTGGCAGGCGGAACTCAGGGATGCCATAGGTGAGCACACCTCCGGGAGCGTGGAGTGACTCGAACATCGTGACTTCGTGACCCTGCCGCGCAAGTTCGCCGGCGCAAGCAAGCCCGGCCGGACCCGACCCCACGACCGCACAGCGGTAGCCACTCGGGGGGGCGACTACGGGCACGCAGCGGTGATCGATCTCGCACGCCAGATCGAAATCGCCCAGCCAGCGCTCAAGCCTTCCTATGGCGACCGACTCGCCCTTCTTGGCCAGCACGCAGCGAACTTCGCACTGCTCCTCCTGAGGGCACACACGGCCGCACACAGCAGGTAGCGCGTTGCGCTCCTTGAGAACCTCGACACCTAGGGCATACTCGCCATCGATGATATGGCCGATGAACGACTTGATGTCGATGTTCACGGGGCATCCGTCGATGCAGGTCGCGTTCTTACACTGGAGGCAGCGATTGGCCTCGGCTATGGCCTGCTCCTGGGTATAGCCCAGCGAGACCTCCTCGAAGTTCTGCGCTCGCTCAGCGGCGGGCTGCTCCTGCATCGCGGTTCGCGGCGCGCGCGAGGCCTTGTGACGCGGCTTTTCGGCGGGCGTCGGCATGGCGGCATCGGGCGCGCCGCCCAGCGGCACGGCGGCATCGTCTACAGATGACATGAACACCCCTTGCTGAAATCGGCGTCGGCCTCGCGCTCGACGTCGGAGTAGATGCGTTGACGACTCATGAGTTCCTCGAAGTCCACGACCCATCCGTCGAAATCAGGGCCGTCGACACATCCGAACTTGGTCTCGCCACCAACTGTGACGCGACACGCACCGCACATGCCTGTCCCATCGACCATGATCGGGTTCAGGGAAACGGTGCAGGAGACGCCTAGCTCCTTGGCGGTGGCTGCACAGAACTTCATCATGATCGCAGGCCCGATCGCCATTGCGTGGTCAAGCAGGCCCTCTGCGGCCAGACGCTTGAGAGGAGCGGTCACAAGGCCCTTCTCGCCCGCCGAACCGTCGTCGGTCATGACGATGAGCTCTTTGAGGCCCAGCGCCTCGAACTCATCGCGCAAGATCAGCAGCTCCTCGTTTCGTGCTCCGAGAATCACCGTGACCTCGTTGCCGGCCGCGACCATAGCGCGTGCGACCGGATAGGCGACGGCCGCACCGACGCCTCCGCCTATGACCGCCACGCGTCCGACATCCTCGGTGTGCGTCGGCACGCCGAGCGGACCGACGACATCCGCGAGCGTATCGCCGACCTCGAGATGCGCAAGCTCGTGCGTGGTCTTTCCGACCCGCATGAAGATGAAGCGGACCCAGCCCTCCTGAGGCGACCAGTCCGAGAAGGTGAACGGAACGCGTTCGCCCTCGGGACCTGTGCGCACGATGAGGAACTGTCCGGCGCGCACCTTACGCGCGATCCGCGGAGCCATGACGCCGACCTCGTACACGCTGTCCGAGAGTTGACGCTTGTGGATGATTTCGAACACGAGGCCTCCGATTGGGGCTCGGGATGAATACGTAGCCCAGAAGTATACTATCCAAGAAACCCACCCGCACGAGTGCTTCCGAGGAGTCACTTTGCATCGAATCACCTCGACACGGCTTGGGACAGCAATCCTCCTTGCGCTCGCCGCCTTCGTCGCACTCACGCTTGCCGGCTGCGATCGTACGCCGGACCCGCTCATGGACTCGCGCGAGGCGCTGGGGACAATCGTGAGTGTCACGGCGTATCCGGCAGACGGAACCGACGATCAGCTTGTCAGCGCAGGCAGCGATCTGGCTTTCGCTGAGATGGCGCGCGTCGAAGCGGCTCTCGACGTACACGACCCGACGTCAGCGGTCGCCAAGATCAACTCAAGCGGCGAGGGCACATTGCCGCCAGAGGCGCTCGAGGTTCTTGATTCACGAGACGAGCTCGGTGTGACCGAGGCGTTCTCCCCGTTCCTGCTTGAGGTTGTAAGGCTCTACGATTTCGAGGGCACCGGCACGGTACCGCCGCCAGGCGCGCTTAAGCGCACTCTCGTCGCCGCAAACGGATGGCGCCGGAATGGCGCGCATATCAGGCAGGGCGCCGACAGCCAACGCACCTTTGAGGACGCTTTCCCCGCAGGCCTTGACTTCGGCGGCGCGGCCAAGGGTCTCGCGCTGGGCGACGCGCTTGGTGCGCTCGAGATCTCAGCGCCGGTAACGGCCGCCATAATCACCGCCGGCAGCACAACGCTCACGTTCGGCCACAAGCCGAATAGTGAGCCGTGGCTCATCGGCATAGAGGACCCGCGCGACCCTGAGGCGACCATCGCCACTGTCGAGGCATCCGGCCATGTCTCGGTCTCGACCTCCGGCGATTACCAGCGCTACTTCGAGCGTAACGGGGTGCGCTACCACCACATCCTAGACCCGCGCTCCGGACTGCCGGCTCGCGGGCTGCGTTCGCTCACCGTCGTCGGGAACCACGGTGGCCTGGAATCCGACATCCTCTCGACGGCGCTGTTCGTCATGGGCCCCGAAAAGGCCACCTCATATGCCGAG
>JAURYZ010000167.1 GCA_030653635.1 Coriobacteriia bacterium
GCTCTGGCATCCCGAGAACTGCAGCAATACGAGGGCGAGATCGTAGCTTCCACGTGCGCAAGCGATGTGCCGAATCCGCTTACTCGGCGGCTTGATGTGCTTGCAGACGAGTACAACTTGGTCAGAGCCGAGATGGTGACACTGTCGACGACCGAGTACGTAGCAGAGTGGACGTTTCGTGACGGTAGCCGATTGCGGATGGTTTCGCATATTGATGACGATGGCCGGATACGGCTTGTTTCCACACGAGCGACTCGCTGACCTCGGGTAGTGGGCACAAGTGTGCTCTCAATCGTTCAGCTGCCCGGTGGCCTGCACCCCTACATCTACAGCCCCACCACCGGCAAAAAGGTGCGTGACGACTTCGACTTCTCCTACCCGGACCGCTCCGAGGACACGACCTACACCTACGGCGCCACCAATCGCCTGACCTCAGCCACCCGCAACAATACGACCACCAACTACTCGTATGATGCGACCTCGGGCGCCCTTTCGGCCTATAAGCGAGGCGTCGAGAGCACTCAGACGCTCGCCTACGACCAGAACGGCCGCATCACGAGGGCGGCTTCGACCTATTTCGAGCACGATGCGCTCGGTCGGCGGATCACCCAAGCGCCTTCCACCGACTTCGAGAAAGACCCGCTCCGCGTCACGTACTCCTGGTCGGGCGAGCGCCTCATCACCCAGTCCGGGACCGGCTGGAGCGCGAGCCACGTCTATGACGCGACAGGTCAGCGCACACGTTCTGTCGTGACCTCGGGTTCGCTTCAGACCACCACGACCTGGGCCTATGAGGGCATCCGCCTCACCGACCTTGACGCGGTCAGAAGCGACACTGCCACCTGGTCGCTCGAATACCTCTACGACGAGCGCGGCACCATCACAGGAGGCATCTACTCCGCCGAGGACACGAGCTGCGCATTCCTCGTGGTGGCCACCGACCGAGGTGACGTGCGCGAGCTACTCGACGCAAACGGCGATGCCTTCGCGTTCTACTCGTATGATGCATACGGAAACCCGGACGAGACGCTCTCGCGCCAGACCGGGAAGGTGTCGGCAGCTCTTGCAGCGAACATCTCGCAGCGCAACGTGCTTCGCTACGCGGGGTACTGCTACGATGAGGTGTCGGGACTCTACTACCTGTCCCAGCGCTACTACGATCCGGTAAGCGCGAGCTTCGTGAGCAAGGACCCCGCCCGAGCAGATGGCGAGGAGAGCGCGTACCAGTACTGCGCGGGCGATCCGGTCGGGAAGGTGGATCCTACCGGGAAGAGGGCGGGCCGTCCGCTATGGGGAGCATGGCTGTATCGTGATGACATTGCCGTGTTGTACGGATTCTGGAACAAAGCGACTTGGAGTGCCAAGGTGACTTGGACCAGTAGAACCAGCTACAAGGTCGTTGTGTCTTACAAGGCTCCAGCAAGATCCTACATGTGGAAGGGCTGCCGCCTATCTTTCTGGGTAAACAGCAAGACCGCAACAGGTGGTGGCTCGGCTTCTTGGGACAAGGGAGGCCGTGGCGGAATCAGTACGGCGCGATCAGCAACCAGCCTCGAAACCGCATGGAAGCCAACCAAGAAGAGCATGCCGTTCTACGGGTCGGTGCGGCGGGGACGTGTTGAAGCTGTTACCATCCACGCGCGGATGAGTTTCGATGGGGTCAACATGGATGACGGCGACTACACGGCCTTCAGCTATCTAACCACCGCGAGCAGCCATCAATCCATGCTGTTCACCAACTCAAAAGGCAAGGCGTATGCTTGCTATTCTTCTCGGCACTCCGCGCGTTCTGCTTCGCGAGCCGCAATCGAGATGAAGTACGGATATGATCGATATCGATCTGTGATGAGATGAGGTGCGGTGAGGTGTCGATGGCGGACCGTCCAGGGGCCAGCTATGGCTCATGGTCTGCCTGGCGTCGATTGCCCAGAGCCGCCAAAGCCCTGATCCTTTGCGCATGTGCGGGGCTAGTGTTGCTTCTGCCAGGCTGCTCGACAGGCATTTCCAAAGAGGCAATCCCGTTGATACTGAGTGCGCCGGCCGCATCAGGTCCCGTTGAGATGGACTGCATCCTTGCCCGAGAGGGTTTGATTCCCAGCCCCACAGAGTGGGGAGGTACGGCGTACCGCGTACTGGATAGCCCGTGGCAGTATGAGGTGATTGAGCTAGTCGTGCCTTTTGGGTGTGAAGTGCTAGGAACTGACGGCTCTCGAACCGTGGTCGACCCATCCCCCTCGGCGGAAGTGCGTGGCGAGAGTGTCGCCGGTAGAGCAACCGTCACGGGCACGTTTGCCAATGGAGGCAGCCGGGTGATTGCAACGCGAATTGTGCTTGGGGATGGCGCATTGCCCGACGTCGATGGACCGCCCGTGCTACCACCGCGGACGGAAGCCGCCGCGCAGGAGCTTCGTGCTACTGGTGATGCGTCGGTCTTCATTGATGACTTTCCGGAGACCGATGCGCGTTGGCTCAGCATCACGATTCCATCTACTGGGAACTCATCGGGCATGTCCGCGCAAGTGGTTCAGTTCGCTGTAATCGACGAGAACACCGAGATTCGAGGAGCCTTGGGCCACCCAAAGTCCATCGACGAAGTACTGGCTTCGGGCTTGGGCACTTCCGGGGTATGGGCCACTGCAGAACTGGAGGTTCGCGGCGAGGGAGTGCACGTGCGCAGTCTTGTAATTGGGGGGTAGTCGCTACTCTCGGAAGATCCCGGGTCGGTTCTGTTTGGGTCGGAGAGTAGCGTCGAATCATGAGTATCGCAGCTATCGACATCGGTAAGCTTGTCGCAGAGGAGCGCCTGAAGCTTATCGGCGACCTCTGGGAGAGCCTGCGCGCGCAGCCTGATGCTATCCATCACAGCACGCAGCCTGGAGCGCTGGCGTAGCCGCTTGCGTGGCTGACAAGCGCGTCGGCACAGACGGCGTCATATCAGCTTTTCCCTATAGATTCCTATACCTGCTATTCTTTTCCCATGGATGACCTGTGGGATATCACACGTGTGGCGGAATACCTCGGTGTCAGCGAACGCACGGTCTACAACCGCGTTCGCGCAGGCGAGCTACCCGCAATCAAGATCGGTCGCCTGTGGCGCGTGCGGGCGGGCGATCTCCAGTCGTGGCTCGGCGCACCTTCTGCGCATGCCGCAGGACCCTACCCGTACGCCTCCGAGCGGGAGCCGCTTTCAGTAGTCCGGGAAGCCGGGACTCAACCGGATCGCCTCCGCCTCGAAGCGCTACTCGCGCCACTCGCCGATCCGCTCGCTCGCAGGCTCGCTTTCGTGGGGCTCCTCTCCTTTGCATGTGAAGGGCTTGGTTGGCCGGCGCCCGTGGTGGTGGGGGGCAACGCTGTCGAGTTCTACACCGCCGGCGACTATGCGACCGCAGACATCGACTTGGCCGGTGCGAGTGAGCCCATCGCTCAGGTGCTGGGCGAGTGGGGCTTTGAGCGGGAGGGTCGGCATTTCTACGACCAGGAGCTCAATCTCGTGCTCGAGGTGCCCGGTGGAAGACTCGCCCCCGAGCAGCTCGCCCACGCGGCCGCGGTGCGCATCGCCGGAGTCACGGCGTATGTCCTGGGGATCGAGGACCTCATCGTCGACCGGCTGGCGGCGTGCGTGTTCTGGAAGGACGAGGAGTCGTGCGTCTGGGCGAGAGTCATGCTGAAGGGCGAGTACGAGGTCGACCGCGGGTACCTTGAAGCGCGAGCGGCGGCCGAAGACGTGCTCGACGTGTTGCGGGAGTTGGAGCTGGGGTAATGAATCGCGTCTATGAGTATGACGAGTGGATCTCGCAGCGCCGCGGCTCTGTACGCGCGATTGCGCGCGCAGCTACCGAGTCGCCCCGTCGTGGCCGAAAGCGCACCGCCGAAGAGCTGCGCATGCTCGAGATCTCGGCGCTCGCTTCGATTGCGCGGCGTGAGCGCGAAGGTCGCCTCACGCGATCGGGTCCGAGGGAGTACTCGCTAAAGGGGTGAAAGAACAGTATCACCGAGGTACTCGGTGATACTGTTAATGAATCATGAGACGGTTTCATGACATCGTTAATGGCTCATGATAGCATTCGCCAGCGCCGCGGCCGCTTCGCGAACCTCCGCCGGCTCGAGCACCTCGGCAGCTCCCAGCCTAGCGACCACCTGCCGTGCGATCCAATCCGCGCCCGCGTAAGGCACTTCGACCACGAGCGAGCCGTCGGTATGTTCCTCGGCAAGGCGAAGGCCGGGCCACTCGCGGTCCGAAACCTGCTCGCCTGGGGCCAGTTCGATCCGCGCGACCGGTAGCCCGACGCTCACGAACGCGGTGCCCGCGGGGGACAGCGCGCGCGGCTCGAAGCGCTCCGTAAGTGCTGTCGCCTCGCGGATCCGATCGATGCGAAACGTGCGCAGTGTGCCAGCACTGCGGCAGAAGGCCTCGAGGTACCAAGAGCCGCGCTCATTCACGAGCCCCATCGGCTCGACGACACGTTCGCGGGCCTGGGCGCGGCCGACCCCGTGGTACAAGATGCGCACGGGCGCATGCTCCTCGAGTGCGAGGGAAAGGGTCTTGATGGCCTCAGCGCCCGCTGTGTCCGTGCTCGCTGCGCGAACGACTCGCTCGAGCTCTCCGCTGTCAGCCTCGGCCCAGGCCGCTGCGCCCAGAAGCTTGGTGTGGAGCGGGTCGTCGGCGGACAGTCCGGCTGTCTCGAGCGCCGCTGCCAGCGCACGCGACTCAGCTACCGACAGGCGTACTGCGCGGTCAAGCGCGGGCAGGGTGCTCCAGATCTCAACGACGCCGCCCTCGACAAAGATGGGGATGAGCGTGCCGGCGTCGTGCTCGTCGATGCCGCAGCATGAGAGTAGGTCGAGGTCCTCCGTGATCTCGACTTCGGTCGCTCCGAGGGCCTGGGCGATGGCGGCCACCGACAGGCTCGTGTCGGGCTCGAACAGGTGCAGAATCGCGAGCAGACGCCTGGCTCGCAGAGCGTAGGGGGTCTTAGCCACGTGGGGCACCCCCGTTCGCCGTCGCGGCGGCACTCAACCCGGCCGTCAGCTCCTGAGCGAGATCGGAAGGTTCGATCACCGAGATGCCGGGACCGTTTTCGACCACCCAACGCAGCAGGCGCCTTCGGTCGCGGGCAAGAACGCGCCAGGTGATGCTGCCATCCGCAAGCGTCGTGAGTTCGCCTTTGTCGGCCGCCACACCTGCGGCCCGCCAGGCTTCACCGGGCTCGAATGCCAGTGTGGCATCAAGCTGTTCGCGGCCGTACTGGAATGGCAGGCCGATGAAGCTCGCGACGTCGAATCCGGCTGGACGCTCAAAATCGGGCGTCTCGGGCTTGATGGCGTTGACCGACAGGTCGCGGATGCGGCCCACAGTGTAGGTGCGGGTCTCGTCAAGGACCGTGTCACGGCCGACCAGGTACCAGCGGCCATCACGCGCGAACAGGCCAAAGGGCTCGACATCATGCGGCTTGGTCCCGCCAAGCGAGTTGGTGTACTCGAACGATGCGAGCTTGGAGGTTGCGACCGCATCACTTAGGGCCGCGACGGCAGAGCCTTGGCGCCGGGGCTCCTCGTCAGCCGTAAGCGCACGCACCGGCGACTCGGGCGTTTCTAGCGCCGTGGCGATCTTGGCCAGAGCAAAGCGCAGTTCCTCGGCAAATGGGAATGATGGATCGGCGAGCAGGGCGACTCCGACGGCGCGGACAGCCGCGGCCTCCTCGGGCGCCAGGGTGACGCCGGTGGCGAATGTGGCTGCGGCGTCGAGGCGGTAGTTGCCCTCGGCATCGGACTCGATGACGAGCCCGGCGGCGCGCAGATCCTTCTTGTCGCGTTCGAGCATGCGCGCAAATGCCGCCTCGTCTTGCTGCGCGGCAGGCGGGTAACCAGCCACGTCCGCGCGGATGCGTTGGCGCGTGACCGCGCCGCGTGCGGCAGCAAGGTAGAGCGCGAGATTGACGAGGCGTTCGGTCGCGTCGGTCACAGGATCTCCCCCAAGTCGGTTCTTCGGCATTGATTCTAGCCGAGGACGATGTGCTGCGGAGCGGCGGGGGAGACGAAAAGGCCTGGAGAAAAGGAAACGAGGCGAGTGGGGGGACTCGCCTCGCTTAAAATTCGAGCCGGCGGGTTCCGCCCCTGAGGGGGGAGGAGAGGGCGGGTCGCATGGCTCTGTCGGGAATTAAGCAACACGTGTGCCAAGAATCGCGCATGCTGGTGAAAGACCGTCGAGAATTGTGACGAATTGCGGGTTTTGCGGGTTTTGCGCGAGTATGTGGTTTCCCTCGCCAGCGGCGCGGTGCTATACACAGGGTGGAGGACTTGTATGGAGCAGGAGCGCCGGCACGTACCGACCATAAATGAGATCCGCACCGAGGAGACCGCTGCGCTTGCGCGTGCGGCCACTGGGTTGTGTGATGCGCTGGGCGCTGAGCGCGTTTACGCGGCGACGCTGTCCCCGGAGGGCGTGTTGCGCTTCAAGGCCGCTGCGCCTGCAAGCGCCGGCTCGCCCGGCTCGCTCGAGCCTGCTGCGGTCGAAGGCATCGCCGAGGCGATCTCCCTAGCACAGGTCAGCGATGTCCCGAACGCTCGTCCACCCTTCTCGGGAGATGGCCGCGTCGTTGCCATTCCTTGGACGTACTCCGATAGGGTGCTCGGCGTTGGCGTTGTGATCATGCCCGAGGGAGTCGATCTTCCTGGTGACCGCGTGTTGGCACTGCTGGGGCAGAAGGTCGGCTCGACACTTGCGGCCTTGAGAGACTGCGATTCTTTGGCGCATCGCATCGCGCAGATGCGCGACTCGGCAGATCTGTTCCATTCCGCATTCGAGAGCGTGTCTGACGCGATGAAGCTGATCGACCTAGACGGCCATATCCTGCGCTGGAACAAAGCCAGCGAGTGCATGTACGGATGGGCGGCCGTCGACGTTTTGGGCAAGAAGATCCCTCACGTGCCCGAGGCCCTGCGGCTGCGCACCATTCGCGACATCCGCGCCATCGCGGCGGGCGGTACCACAGTCGAGCGTGAATCGGCTGCTCTTAAGGCTGACGGGTCGCGGATCATGGCGCAGATCACTGTGGTGCCGTTCCTGGACAGCGAGGGCGATCCGGCCGGAGTGCTTTCGATAGCGCGCGAGGTGAGGATCCCGGGCGCAGAGACCGTCGACACTGATGTGTGCGCGCTACTAGCCGATGCGGTCGCAGCGCCCATGGGCTCACTGGTCGGATACGCTCAGCTGTTGCTGCAGACCGATATCTTCGAAGATCCCAATCGCCGCAAGCGCACGGTGCGCGTCATCGAGGAGTACACCAACACCATCACCACGCTCATGAACGATGTCGCCCTTATCTCGGGAGGCCGGGAAGGGCTGCTCGAACTAGAGACGATCGACGCGTCGATACTCGTGACGGATGCGGTGGGACGGGTCGAGCAACAACATGCAGGAGCCTACCGATTCATGATCGACTACGACTCTGCGTCGTCCCCCGTGCGACTGGATCGACGCAGGATGCAGCGCGCTCTTGCAAGCGTCTTGGAGGCGATGCTCGACGGTAGGCCCAAAGGCACCGAGGCCATCGTGAGCATCGTGCCGTTCGGCACAGGGGTATGCGTGGAGTTCTCTCTTGGGAGCAATGGCGGCTCACCCGGGCTTGCGCCAAGCGGATACGCTACTCTGGGCGTGCACATAGCGCGAGTCATCGTAGAGTCGCACGGGGGATCATTGAGCGTCGGCGATCAAAACTCGGGTGTGTCGTTTCGAATCGTTTTGCCGGGAGAGGCCGGCTAATCACATGCCGAGGAGGCACGATGCAAGACTCGATCGATCCGTACGGCAGCGTTCCTGAAACGCAGCCGGCTCCTGAAGAACCAACAGTGGCAGTAGAGACTTCTGCACCAGCAGCAGCTGTCGTGGCCGATGAGGAGCCTCGCGGCCGTCGTTCCTCGGCAGGTAAGAGAGGCCTCGGGGGCGTGTGGATCACCCTCGCGGTGATCGTGGCGCTTGCGATTCTGGGCGCCGTCGGATGGTACGGGTACCAGGCCAAGGTCACCCGTTCTGCCGCTTCAGAAAAGCTTGCCGAGGCGACTGGACTTATCGAGAGCGCCGACGAGGTCGTGCTACAGATCGACGAGGTCGTTCGGGCCGAAGTGACAGCGAATGTCGGCAGGAAGGCCGCCGAGGCCAAGACCAAGTTCGATGGCGCCAGCGCCGATCTGGACTCAGCGATTACGATGCTAGAACAGGCCAAGCCTGACCTGTCCGAGGCCGAGGTGCTGCGCGCAAACGCGCTCGCCAACTCCGCGAAGGCCCGGATCACGATGCTTGGGCAGGCAAGCCCGATTCTGGACGCCAACGTGGCGGCCGGCTCCGCGATCGATCCGGCGCAGGAAGCATGGACGCTCATGCTCGACGCCGAGAAGATCGCTGATGAATCGGTCAAGGAATACAACAAGCTCACCAAGGACGCGGTGAGCAAGTCGGCCACGCTGACCGTCTCCGCGGAGGCGAAGTTCAAGGAGAGCCGGCTCAAGTTCGATGAGGCGCACAAGGCCTTTGGCGCGGCGGGCCTTGACGTGTATCTCACTTACATAGATCAGAAGCTTGCGGCTCTTGCGTTGTCCAGACAGGCCGATACCTCGTTTGTGGCAGGCAACAACGCCCAAGCCAATGAGTACTCCAATCAGTACAACGTGAAGGACAAGCAGGTCATCGAGCTTGCCAAGAAGCTGCCGGCAAGCCCGTCGGCCGTCATCGCCGATGCGTATGAGAAGCAGGCCGGAGAGGCGACGAAGGCCTACTTCCAGGCTCGCGAGGAAGCCACGAGCGCCGATGACGAGTTAAGGGCACTATCTGAGTAGTCCTACACTCGAATACGGGAGGCACACCACAGAAGGGCGCCGGGGCCATCAAAGCACGCAATGAGGCAGAGCGGGCGAAAGACGCTCAGCCCTCTTCGTAGCCGGACCCCATGCGGGCCAGTGCGCCCACATCGAACACGATGACGGTTCGGCCTTGAACCTCGACGATCTCGTCGTCGCGCAGTCGTGCGAAGGCGCGCGAGAGCGTCTCGGGGACCGTGCCCAGCGATGCCGCGAGCTCGGTTTTCGTCATGCCCAGATCCACGCGGAGTCCCTCGGTCGTTGTCTCGCCAGACGCGAGCGCCCTTTGGAACAGATAGCGCGCGAGGCGTGACGGCACGTCGAGCGCGAGTGTTTGCACAACGCTCGTGAAGTTGACGACCTTGCTCGCCAGCCCCGAGATGAGGTTCTGTGCCACTGCGGGCTCGGCGGCCAGCAGCGTGTAGAGGGACTCGCGTGGCAGCCACGCGATGGTGCCATCCGTCGACGCCTCAATATTTGCGGGGTAGCGCCCGCCAGCGAGTGCGGCCACCGCGGCGATCGGGTCGCTTACGCCCAAGTCCTCGAAGGTTATCTGCTTGCCGTCGGCTCCCATGTGGAACACTCGGGCCTTGCCGCTCACCAGCACGCCGAAACTGTCGGCCAAATCGCCCTCACAGGCCAAAGTCTCGCCTCGACCGATATCACGCACACGCGCCTGACGGGCCAGCTCCAGAACCGCAGCGTCACTCGCTGTGCGCCATAGGCGACAACTTCTAAGCGCGGACCACAGGTCCGGGCGGATGTCTGAGGGGGCTTTCAACAGCGGGTATCCGTTCCTCGGCGGGAATCACTACAGAATCACTCAAGATTTCGTGTGGAATTGACGCGAGTCAAGGATAGCGCGTTCGGGCATGGGTAGTGTGTGGGCGCGGCACAATGTTGATTGAGTCCTGAATTGAGCCGATTGAGCGCAAGGCCGTGCCTAAATCCAAGGAGCAGTTGTGAACGAGCGGTTCGCCGAGAAGATGGCCACAGAGCAGGTACGCGTCGACGCGCGCACACTCGCTGATTTTGTGAGCATTTACTGCGACGGACATCACAAGGGTCGCGATCGCGCGCGGTTGGTCAGCGATGCGGCGGCGCTCGGGGTCTACGGCCGCAAGTCGCACGTGTTGTGCGAAAAGTGCGCCGAGCACCTGCGCTATGCCGAGAAGAGGCGCGCGTTTTGCCCCAGAGACCCCAAACCGTTCTGTGCGCATTGCGATACGCACTGCTACCGCGACGAAGAGCGAGCCTGGCAGCGCGAGATGATGCGCTACTCCGGGCGGCGCTCCGTATTTCGGGGCCACGCCGTGGACGGCATCAAGCATGTGATCGCGGCTAGGAAGTGGCGCCGCGAAATGGAACAGAGCGCGGCTTTTGCCGCACAGACAGAGAGGGAAGACTCATGAGTAGCGAGACCATCACAAGACAGATTGTTCGCATCGACGAGGAGCTGTGCAATGGCTGCGGCGTTTGCGTGAGCCCGTGCGCGGAGGGCGCGATCCAGATCGTCGACGGCAAGGCCAAGGTCATCCGCGAGGAGCTTTGCGACGGCGCGGGATTCTGTCTGGGCGTCTGCCCAACAGGTGCGCTCACGCTAGAAGAGCGTGAGACGGTGCCGTTCGATCACGAGGCGGCCGAGCCGATCATGGCGCAGAAGAAGGCGAACTACATCGCGCAGCACTGTTTCAACTGCGGCGCATCCGAAGATGCGGCCCCGCTTTTGCCGGTCCGCACCAAAGGTGACAGCACGTGGGTCTGCACCCGCTGTCTGCCGGCGCTCATACACGGATAGGCCTTCTGGAGGCGTTGGGCGAAAGCGCACCTGACGAGCAGGGGATCGAGAGCACTGACCGAATACGTTGAAAGGAACCAGCATGTTTTGTAATCAGTGTGAACAAACCGCGAAAGGCACGGGCTGCACGACTGTCGGTGTATGCGGCAAACAGCCCGACACATCGGCACTTCAGGATTTGATCGTAGACCGCATGGTCGCTCTGTCCCTGTGGGCGCAGGCTGCCCGCAGTGCCGGTTTCGTGAGCGATGTCGTCGATACCTTCGCCGACCGAGCCGTGTTCCATACCGTCACGAACGTGGACTTCGATAACGACATGCTCGCTGCGGTGGTTCGCGAGTTCGATACGCACATCGCCACCGTGAAGACGGCAGCTGAGGCCGCAGGTAAGGCGCCAGCCAACACCGACTCATCACTCACCTTCGTGCCCGCAACCACGCTCGATGAGCTCGTGGCACAGGCCGAGGCGATCGGTCACTTCTCGAAGCACTCCGCAAACGAGGATGTAGCCTCGCTCATGCAAGTCACCATCTATGGCGTCAAGGGCTTGTGCGCGTACGCAGACCACGCTCGTCTCCTCGGCCAGGCGGATCCTTCCGTTGAAGCCTTCGTATACGACGCTTTCGCGGCGCTCGCCGATCCGACCCTCGGAGTCGAAGAGTGGGTGGCGCTGGCGCTCAAGGCCGGCGGGGTCAACCTGCGTGCGATGGAGCTTCTGGATGCTGCTAACACCGGCAGCTACGGTCATCCCGTCCCCACCGAGGTCCCGCTGGGCCATCGGCCGAACAAGGCTATCCTCATCACCGGCCACGACCTGCATGATCTAAAGGACCTGCTCGAGCAGACCGAGGGCAAGGGCATCGACATCTACACGCACGGCGAGATGCTGCCGGCGCACGGTTACCCGGAGCTTAAGAAGTACTCGCATTTCTATGGCAACTACGGCACGGCGTGGCAGAACCAGCGCAAGGAGTTCTCGGAGTTCCCTGGCGCCATCCTGTTCACGACCAACTGCATCCAGGCCCCTCGCGACGAGTACGCCGCGAACGTCTTCACCACCGGCAACGTGGGTTGGGCCGGAACGACGCACGTGCCTAACGGCCAGTTCGCGCCCGTCATCGCGCGTGCCTTAGAGCTACCTGGATTTACCGATGAGTACGACAACGGTTCAGTGATGGTCGGCTTTGGCCGCAACGCGGTTCTCGCCGTGGCCCCCGCGGTCATCGATGCGGTCAAGAACGGCGATATCAAGCACTTCTTCTTGGTTGGTGGCTGTGACGGCGCCAAGCCGGGCCGCAGTTACTTCACCGAATTCGTTGAGCAGACTCCGGCCGACACCATCGTTCTCACGCTGGCCTGCGGCAAATTCCGTTTCTTTGACCAAAAGCTCGGCGACATCGGCGGCATCCCGCGTCTTCTCGATGTTGGCCAGTGCAACGATGCATACAGTGCGGTCCAGATCGCAGTAGCACTCGCGGACGCGTTTGAGATCGGCGTGAACGACCTGCCGCTGTCCATGATTCTATCGTGGTACGAGCAGAAGGCCGTAGCGGTTCTGCTTACGCTTTTGCACCTAGGCATCACCGACATCCGGCTTGGGCCCACCCTGCCCTCGTTCGTGACCCCAAATGTTCTGCAGGTTCTCGTCGACGCTTTCGGCATCAAGCCGATTGCCGAGACCGCAGCCGAGGACCTCGCTGCCATCCTCGGCACAGAGGTGGCGTAGCCACACCATGAGGCATCGCATTCTCATCGGCAGCCTTGTTGTGACGGCGGTTCTCCTCGCCGGTGTGATTGTGGTGTACGCGTTCGGTACGCCGCAGGCCCCCTCACCGGGGTCTGCGGCACGTACCGATGTGGCTGCAGGACAGCTCGCGGACCCCGCCGCGACCGAGTCCACGGGCCAGAGCACCGGTCAGGCCACGACTGAGGCCACGGGTTCTGTTCCCGCGCCGGATCCGAGCAGCCCGCTCGCCATCCAGATTCCGGGATGCGTGTGCCACAGCGACGACCCCAAGCTCGTAAAGGAGCACGCAAGCTATCGCATGAACCAATGCTTCGGGTGTCATGCCGGCGGCATGCCCGAGATGGCGCAGTAGTAAGCCCGGGGCCTAGCGCCTCGGATCTTCGATTTTTCCGAGGAACAGCAGCGTGCCCGTCTCGCTGTCGTCGATTGCGAAGAGGAACGGCCGGTTTACGAGCATTTCGAACCGGTCCTTGGGAGGTAGCGAGGCGTTGGCGCGAGGCGTCTCGACGCCGGTTGCCGCCGCTGCTTCTGTGCCTGTCTCCTCCACTGAAACATGGGTCTGGTGAAGCACGCGGGAGATCCAGAGCGGGTCGTCGCCCATGTGGATACCGCTGAAGTCGGCCTTTTCCGGCTCGAACGCACTCGGCATACCCATGTCGCAAAGTACGTCGGCAAGCTCGATCTTTGTCCGGGTCGTGAATTTGGGCAGCTCCAAATAGCCGCTCCGTCTGGTCGCGGTGTCGGTGAGTTCTGACCACGCCGCCCCGCCCAGCCGCTCAAGCTCGTGGTCGACCGCTCCTGAGGGATCGCCGTTGACGACCGGCGGTAGCAAGATCCACATCCCAAGGCGGCCGTCCTTGTAAGGGAGCCTGACCGCCTGCGTGCCATTGAACTCGGCGTAGCGCATCTCGCCCCCGCGGCTCATGGTCGGCACGTCCACCTGTGCCGAACCTGTCGCGAACGGTCTATCGCTCGTTGCATCGGCCCGAAACGGCGTCTCCCAATCACCCTTCATATACACGGCGTTCACGAGGTAGAGCGCGGCATCGGCGGGCGCTTCGTCGAGCAGGTTCGCGTATGCTGCGTTAGTGCGGTCCAGGCCGAGTGCGCTCAGGCGCAGGGTCGACTCCATCTCGCGCTTTGTCTTCGCTGAGGCGCCGTTGTAGGCCATGGTCAGTGCCGCGTGCACCGACAGTGGCGAGACCACGGTATTGGTGCCCCGCGTCTCCTCGGCCCCTGCACGGTTCAGCAGATCAAAGCCGAAGTCCGTAATCGCCGAGGAGAGCTCGTCGTTGACCCCGCCATCGGCAACGCCTTTGATGGGCGCACCCGAAGCGACCGCCTCGCCGATCTTTAGCCCATCTTGTGCACATGCCGCTAACGTTCCGGTCATGAGAATCGCCAGCAGCAGTGCGAGCGTGATCCTATGCACGATGCCCCCCATCCTCTTCGGCGATATCACTATGACGCACCAACCGCGTGAGGGGTTCACGACTCATCGGCCTCATGCGTTCCGCAGTGCAGTATCATAGTTTGGAGCGGCGCGGGAGGGCTCGCGCCATGGGAGCGTACTCCACGGAGGATCGATGCCTGAGGCCATCCAGTACGTCCGGGAACTCGCAGACCGAATAGGTCCGCGACCAGCCACGACCGACGCTGAGGCCGAAGCGGCCGATTACATCCAAGATGTGTTCACTGCGCGAGGGTTGGACGTCGAGCGCCAAGAGTTCGTGTGCCCGCGCACCTATTCGTGGTCCTACGTGCTCTACCACCTGCTCACACTCGGGGCAGTCGGGAGCGTGTTTTGGCCGTTCATGCGTTGGCCGGCCTTCGCCATCGCGGCACTCTCAGCGTTTCTCATGTGGACGGATCTCGATACGCGCTTCGGCCTATCGAACATCATGCCTAAGGGTCCGAGCCAGAACATCATCGCTCGCCGCATCCCCAAGACCCGCCGCAATGAACGAGCGACGCGCATCGTGGTCGTGGCCCATTACGACTCGGCGCGCTCGTCGGTCGCGTTTTCGCCCGGAATGGTCAAGAACTTCGCACTCACGTTCGGCTTCATGAAGTGGTGCACATTCCTAGCACCTGTCGTACTACTGGCCAACGCCCTGCCGATAGCGCGCAAGGCAGACCCCTATCTCTGGTATGGCGCCATCGCCGTCGTTGCGTATCTGGTGATACCGCTCGTTATCAACATCCATCGCGAGCTGTTCATGCAGCACGTGGACGGAGCCAATGACAACGCCTCGGGCGTCGCCGCGATGCTCGGCGTCATGGAAGCTGTGGTACCGGAGCCGGAGGGTGGCATCCTGATGTCCACGCAGCCGATCCGTGGCTTCACCGATGCGTTTGAGCCGGTCGCGAGCCACCAGCCCAGTTCGCTTCCCGACGACTTTCGATGGGCGGACGCACCTTCATCGCACCGGCAGCCCAGGCTCGATCTGGACACGGTCGATTTCGAGCCGCTCGGCTTCGCACCCGTAGTGGCCGACGATGACGATGCCGCTGCGCTCATGCCCGATGAGGACCCCCGTCCGCGACGCAGCGCCCCTGCTGCCGAGAAGCCCAAGCGCGGCCTGTTCGGTCGCGGCAAGTCCAAGTCCGGGCCCGAGGGCAAGCCCAAGCGCGGCGACGGCGTCGGCAACTGGCTTGGCGTGGACAATGACTTCGACGCGCGCCAAGAGGGCCGCAAGATCGGCTCTTGGGATGGATTCGAAGGCGAGGAGGACGAAGGCTGGGGCGATAAGGGGGGTTCGGCCGGTGGAGATTTCCTGGGCGATCCGGATTATGCGGCCGACGAGGCCTCACGCATCCGCTGGCGCGTGACCGAGCACGTGGACCGCAGCCTGGCTGAAAAAGAAGTCTGGTTTGTGGCCACCGGCGCCGAAGAGGTCGGCACCTACGGCATGCAGGCGCTTTTGAAGGACTACGCAGACGAGCTCAAGGGCGCGCTCATCATCAACATCGACGGGGTCGGCTCGGGCAAGCTGCACTGGATAACGGCCGAGGGCATGGCCCGTAGCTACAAGAGTACTCCTCGGCTTATGAGCACCGCGAAACGAGTGGCGCGCGACCTAGGGTTGCCGGTCACGGCCAAGCGCTACAAGGGGCTTTCGACCGATGCGACGCCCGCGCTCGCGCGTGGGTTCAAGGCCATGAGTGTGATGGCGTTCGATATCAACGACCGCATCCCCAACTGGCACTGGAAGACCGACACCGCCGACACCATCGATGAGGCGACGCTCGAGCGCGCGGTGGAGTTTGTTACGGGGCTCGTGCGGGAACTGTAGTGAAGCGGGAGAGCGAGTCGCTGTGGGCTACTCGCTCGGGGCTTTCGCATCCGGAATCGACTCAGGGTCCAGCCGCGTGAAGCGCTTGACCGCGAACGCATCGGCGTAGAACGACAGCAGCGTGCCAAGCACGGTGAACACCGTCGCGACCCAAAACACCGGCAACATGAACGTCGAGTTCTGCAGCGCCACCACCACGAACGCGAACACGATGAATCCGAGGTGCAGCAGGCCTGAGCCCGTCTTGGTCAGGCGCCCCTCGGTCATGTAGGAGGGTCCTCGGATGCCAGCGACCGTCATCACGACAACGGCGACCTGGATGAGCCCTGCCAAAGCGAGATAGGCCGCGAGCCCCGTGGCCATGGAGCGCGCAAGCGCGCCGACCGCCAGCCCCGCCAGAAGCATGCTGGCGCTGACCGCCATAAGCCCCACGCGCGAGAACAACCGCTTGGGCACGCAAAGCCCCATGACGATTACGAGCAGCACAATCTGAGGCGCTGCGATGGAGTTCATGGTGCCGATGAACGACTGGTAGCCAGGCCCCTGATCCCAGCCCGGAGTGCTTCTCTGAGCCAACCACACATAGACCGTGCCAAGAAAGCTCTGAAGCCCCACCCCGCCCAAGAGAATCACAGTGATGACGGTGAGTGTGAAGTCCCAGCCTCTACGAGCTGCAGGCATGCTCACAGCATCACCCCCGACATCGCCGAGGCGTAGCTGTGCGCACCGGGAACGATATAGGTCGCAAGATATGTGAGAACGAGCACGAAAAACGAGAGGATTGCGAGAGCGGCGACCCACTTCCACATTCCTTTGCGGCGCAGGTACAGGCGGCCGTGAAGGTACGCGGTGTACAGGAACCACATCATGATCGACATGTTGACCTTGCCGCTCCACCACCACGACTCGCCCTGCCAGGCAAGAATCGCCCACGGGAAGCCGAGCAACATGCCAAACGTGAGCGGCAAGTAGCCTAGGCGCGCCCAGCGATATGCGGTGGACTCGTAGCCGCTGAACCGGGTCTGCAGCATCTTGATCGTGGCGACGAAAGAGACCGCGAAGGCCCCGTAGCCAAAGAACAGCAGCGGGGGGTGCACCCACATGTACCAGCTGTTGTAATAGTACTGGCGCGATGCCTCCATGCCTTGATATGCGCCCTGAATGGCCTGTGGCACTCCCGATCCGAGCGCCTGCAGGTATCCCATGTACTGGCCGAGGAACTGCGGCAAAGGTTCGGTGAACGGCCGGCC
>JAURYZ010000173.1 GCA_030653635.1 Coriobacteriia bacterium
GCTCGAGATGCTCATCGACACCCCGACGCTCACACTGCTGAGGGTTGTGCGCTAAGGTCTCGCGCGCCGGACTGGTGCGCTACCGGACGCTCACCTATGGTGCAGGCGTTTTACCCACCCAAATGGTGACCGTCGAGCCGAACTTGGCCTCGAACGGTGCGAATGGATCCTGGGTCAGTACGATGCCATCGTCCGGGCTCGTCTGGTAGTTCACGAGCACCTCGAATCCGGCGGCGGTCAGCGTGGCCTTGGCTTCGCTTTCGGTCTTGCCGATGACATCGGGTACCGTGGCCTTCTTGGAGCCGGTCGAGATAACAATCGTGACCTGCGACCCCGCTTCGATGGAGACGCCACCGTCAGGGGTCTGGCGAATCACCAGACCAGTCTTGACAGTGTCGCTCGCCTCGTCGACGACCTTCACTAAGAACCCGGCCCTCTCGAGCGTCGTTTTGGCATCGCCCTGCTTCTGGTCGACCACGTCGGGCACCTTGGCCAGCTCGGTACCCTTTGAGACGTACAGAATCACGAGCGAGCCTGTCGGGACGTTCGCTCCGGCAGTCGGCTCCTGCTTGAATACCTGTCCGTCGGGCACGTCCTTGTTGTACTCGCGCTTGAGGGTGTCGAGTAAGAAGCCGCCGTCGCGAACCGCCTCCAAAGCGTTGTTTTCCGTCATCCCGACGAAATTAGGCATGGCGAAAAGTTCCTTGCCCTTGCTGATTGTGAGTTCTACCTCGCCTTGGACCTCAAGCTCCACTCCCTGTTCCGGAGTCTGAGACAGCACGGTGCCTGACGGCTCGTCACTGAAGGTTCTGTCGATCTGGCCGATAGTGAGTTCGACTGCCGTGAGCGCATCAATGGCCTCGTTCTCGGTCATACCGACGACCTCCGGCACGACGACCTTGGGCGTTGTGTCAAACAGCCCGAAAGCGGCTGCGGCGCCAAGCCCGACCAGCAGAAGTCCGGCGACCAGAGCTATCCAGGGCCAGGGATTCTTCTTGCGAGCAGCGGGGCGTACACGTGAGTTCGAGCCAGCGTCGATGACCGGCATGACGCTCGTCTCATCGGCCCTGGAGCCGATCGACGCCATGGGGGCCTCGACCACGCGGCCCGAAGCTACTCGCGTCAGGTCACGGCGCATTTCCTCGGCAGACGCGTAGCGGTCTTGCGGGTTCTTCTGCATCGCGCGAATGATGATGGCTTCGATCGATGGAGGCAGGTCAGGATCGATCTGCCGAGGAGGAACGGCCTCTTCGTTGACTTGCTTGAGGGCCACAGACACAGGCGTGTCGCCGTTGAAAGGCAGCTCGCCTGTTACGAGTTCGTAAAGGACCACGCCAAGCGAGTACAGATCGCTGGCCGGACTGAGCGTGCGGCCCTGGGCCTGCTCGGGAGAGACGTAATGCGCGGTGCCAAGCACCGAGCCGGTCTGGGTCATCGTGGTGTTGCCGGCACGTGCAATACCGAAGTCCATGACCTTGATAGCGCCGTCGGGGGTGAGCACGATGTTCTGCGGCTTGATATCACGATGGATGATGTCGTAGCCATGGGCCACAGACAGCGCCCCGCAGGCCTGCGCGCAATACTCCGCGGCCTTGTAGGGATCCAGCGGACCCTTCTGCTGGACGAGCGCCTTGAGGTCGGTTCCGCGCACATACTCCATGACGATGTAGTACGTGTCGTCGTCCTTGCCCCAGTCGTAGATGTTGACGATGTTGGGATGCGAGAGGTTCGCGGCGGCCTGCGCCTCTTGGCGGAAGCGCGCGACGAAACCGGGGTCGGTCGCATAGTGGGCGTGGAGCACCTTGATCGCCACGGTGCGTCCGAGGACATCGTCAACCGCCATGTAGACGTCGGCCATGCCGCCGGTGCCGATCTTCTCCGTTGCGCGGTACCTGCGCCCGAATACGAGATCTTCCACGTGATGCTCCCTTGTGATGCCCAGTGTGTCGGGTTCCGCTTCGCGAGACCCTGACCGTCCTATTCTAGCCGATGCCGTGCGGCACGGGCTCCATTCTGCGCGCGTTCATCGTGAGCGTTCATCGTGAGAGCCTCATCGTGCGAGCGCCGCCTGAAGCACACCTCGCGCCGCAGGCGCTGCCACTCGGCCACCCACCCCTGAGTTCTCGAGCACAATCGCCAGTGCCACCGTTGGGTTCTCGGCAGGAGCGAACGCGATGAACCACGCATGCGTTTCGGCGTTCTTGCCCGCCTCGGCCGTTCCTGTCTTTCCGGCGACCTTCACGCCCGGGATCGCGGCGCGAGTTCCTGAGCCGCTTTGCACCACACCCACCATCATCTCGGTGAGTGTCGCCGCGGTGATGGGATCGGTTGCGGTGGTCCAGATGAGTGGACGGGTACTCGTGATGACATGCCCGGCCTGGTCTGTGATGCGACCGGTCAAATACGGGCGCATGACCACGCCGTCATTGGCGATGCCTGCAGCCACAAGCCCCATCTGAAGCGCGGTGGCCTGCGGACCCGGCGGGCTGTCGTGCTCGCCCACGGGCTGGCCCACGCCCGCCCAAGCGGTCTCCCAGACCGTCATCTGTGCCGGATCGGGCATGAGCGAGGCGACCGACGGGATCTCGATCCTAGGTGAGGTGCCGAAGCCGAAGGCCTCAGCTTGCGCGACGAGGCCACGTGAGCCCAGATCGACCGCAAGTTGTGCAAAAACCGTGTTCACCGAGGAGTTGAGCGCCTTGGTAAGTGTGATCGGTCCGTAACTGCCACCCTCGTAGTTCGTGACCGCGGCGCCGCCGATCTGCAGGCTTCCCGGTCCCGGATAGGTGGTCTGCGGAGTCGCCATGCCGGCGCCCAGCGCGCCTGTCAGCGTGACCACCTTAAACGTCGAGCCCGGCGGGTAGAGCGATTGGGTAGCGCGGTTAAGCAAAGGCGCGTCCGAAGCCGAACTCAGGTCTTTCCACCTGTCGTCTATCGAACCCGGGTCGTAATCAGGCGAAGAGGCCATCGCGAGTATCGCGCCGGTCGCCGGGTCGATCGCCACTACCGCGCCTCGTCTGCCGGCCAGGGCCTCCTCAGCGGCTTTCTGAACGCGCGTGTCGATGGTCAGTCCGACATCGTTGCCCGGCACGGGGATGCCAGCTGCCGCATCGACCGCATCGCTGAAGCTTCGGAAGGCTCGCCTGCCGGTGAGTGCGTCGTTTGCCGCCGCTTCGATACCGGCGCGCGCATACGTGGTGCTGTAGTAGCCAAGCACGTGCGCTGCGAGTCGACCCTGCGGGTAACGGCGGACGTACACGCCATCGGACTTGATCGACTCAGCAAGGACCTGGCCGTCAGCGGACAGGATCGCCCCGCGCATCGAGCGCTGCTCGGCTGCCAACCCTCGGGTGTTGGCGGGGTGGTTGCGCAGCGCGTCGGCTCTCAAGACCTGCAGGTAGGTCAGGTTCGCCATCAAGGCGACCATGAGAAGCCCGAGAACAAGCGCTGATCTGGACAATCGCTTCCCGAGCGCCACGCGACCCAAAAGGCCGGAGGCACCGGTAGTAATGACTTCCGTCTCGCGCCCGGTGGCCGCGTCACCTGCGCGCAGTAGCAGCCCGAGCAAGATGAAGTTCGAGAGTATCGAGGAGCCACCGTAGCTCACGAACGGGAGTGTGATGCCGGTAAGCGGGATGAACCGGGTCACGCCGCCCACGATGACGAACGTCTGCAAGGCCAAAGCGCCGGTGAGTCCAGCTGCCGTGAACGCGGCCATATCCGAGCGCGCACGCGCTGCGGTCGCGAACCCGCGCATGCAAAAGACGAGGTACGCGATGAGTAGAGCGCCCGCGCCGAGCAAGCCCAGCTCCTCGGCAATGGCCGAGAAGATGAAGTCCGTCTCAACAAACGGGATGCGAAGCGGGAAGCCGTTGCCGATACCGGTCCCGATCATGCCGCCGGCGGCCAGCGCGAACAGCGATTGCACGAGCTGATATCCGCGTCCGGCAGCATCCGCGAACGGGTCGAGCCATATCGCGACACGCGTCTGGACGTGGCCGAACAGCATGTAGGCGGCGCTGGCACCCATCGAGAACAGCACGAGGCCCGCGAGCACGTATGCGGTGCGGCCCGTCGCCACGTAGATGATGATCAGAAACATGCCAAAGAACAGCAGGCTCGAGCCCAGATCCTTCTCCATGACAAGCACCATGAGCGAGACGGCCCACATCGCGAGCAAGGGACCCAGTTGGCGCGCCGGAGGCAGCCAGATGCCGGCGACGCGCCTCGTCGAGATCGAGAGCACCTCACGAAACTCCGCCAGATACGCGGCTAGGAACAAGACGATAAGAATCTTGGCAATCTCGGCTGGCTGGAAGGAGTATGGACCCAAGCGCAGCCACAGTTTCGCACCGTTGACCTCCGTGCCGATGAACGCCGGCAGGAGCAAAAGCACGATACCTGCGAGCATGATCGTGTACTTGTAGCGAGCCAAGCGCTCCAACGATGGCACGAGCACGAGCGTGCCCACCATCGCCACCACGCCGATGGCAATCCACGTGAGCTGGCTTTGCGCCAGTTCGGGCTTGAGGCGTGTGATGAACGCGAGTCCCGTGCCGCACAGCAGCGCCGTGATGGGCAGCAAGACGGGGTCCGCGGCCGGGGCCAGTCGGCGCAGCGCCAAGTGGGCCAAGACGAACGTGGCGATAAGTCCTGCAGGCACCGCTAGGTCCCGAAACGCGAGCATTGAGTTGGCCTGAGCATGCACTAGCGCGAAGATCAGTAGGACCACAGGAGCTGCGGCTGCAAGCAAGGCGAGCTCCGTGTTGCGACGGCTTCGCATGGCTCTTAAGGCGTCACGGTCGTGTCCGGGCTGCCAGAAGTCCGGCTCGCCTCAAGACTTTCGGCCAGTGCACGATACTCATCGAGCAGCAGGTATCCGGCGGTAACGCTGGGGACCTGGATGCCCTGCGCCAGACGCGCGGAGGTGACATGGTCAAGCGAGCGCGCGGTGATGGTCGTTTCTCGTTCCACCCAGTTCAGGCGTATTCCCGCGAAACTGCCTGGCATGCCCCGGTACAACGCCACAGTGCCACTCTTGGAGACAACATAGGCTCGCGACTGTGCGTACTGGTATACGCCGAGGAACGAAAGGCCGACAAGCGCGAGCGCCGCGAACGTCCACACCAGCCCGCCGACCCAGCCTTGACCTGGACGTCTACCCTCGGCCACTCCGGGAATTTCCTCGCTGATGTCGACGACGACGACCGATATGTTGTCGTGCCCACCTGCGGCATTGGCCGCGTCGATAAGCGCACGCGACGTGGAGTTCGGGTCGCGGTACGAGGAGAGTACATCGGAGATCTGGCGGTCGGTTAGCATGGAACTTAGGCCGTCAGAGCACAACAGAAGGCGATCGCCGGGCTGGGCGTCGACCTCAAAGGTGTCTGCGTGCATGTTGAGATCGGAACCGAGCGCTCGTGTGATGATGCTGCGCTGAGGATGCTCTCGCGCCGCAGCTTCGGTAAGCGTGCCTTGCCTGACCATGTCGGCGACCATCGAGTGGTCGAACGTGATCGGCTCGAGCACACCGTCGTGATACACGTAGGCGCGGCTGTCTCCGACGTGCGCCACCGAGATGCGCGTACCCTCGACGATTGCAGCGGTCAGGGTCGTTCCCATCCCGGAGCGACCGTATCCTTCGCGGGCCGCCTCGATGACAGCGCGATTCGCGGAGCGCACCGCGCGACCGAGCGCTTTCGCATCGGCCCTGCGGGGAGCCGCGGCCATGAGCTCCTCTATAGCCACAGTGCTCGCGATCTCGCCTGCTTGATGGCCGCCGAGTCCGTCAGCGACCGCGAAGAGCGGCGGGGAGAGCAGCACCGCATCTTCGTTGTGGGTACGCACACGCCCCACGTCCGAAAGTCCGGAGTAGGGCAGGCGGTCGGCGCGCGTCATGAGCGAACGACCTTCAGTGTGACCGTGCCCAGTTCGATCTCGTCGCCCAAGTCCAAAAGGCTGGAAGACGAGATCCGCTGTCCGTTTAGGACGGTTCCGTTCGTGGAGCCTAGGTCCTCGAGCATGGCCGCGTCGCCTTGGGGCAGGACCCGCGCATGTTGCGACGAGATGAAGTCATCCGCGATCACGATGTCCGCTCCCGGCGTGCGACCGATGATGATCGGTCCTGCGATGGCGACTTTGGTGCCCTTGAGTTCGCGAGGCCCGTTCATGACCTTGAGCGCCAGCCCCGCCTTGCGTTCGCCCGGCCCGGATCCCTTCACGAGTCCGATTCCGGCGCGTACGGCCGCGAAGAGGAACAAGTACAGCAGCGCGAGCAGGAGCAGACGACCTGTGAGTAATACGATATCGACCATTCGCTCACCTCCTCGGCTCGTGGAATCTGAGCTGGGTGGCTCCGACCTCGATAAGGTCTCCATCGCGCAGGCGCGCATGCTTTACTCCATCGCCGTTCAGGCGCGTTCCGTTGGTGGACCCTAAATCCTCGATCGCCCAACCGTCGCCTTCGCGCGTGAACGCCGCGTGCCTACGTGAGACGTTCACGTCTCCGAGCGTGATCTCGCACTCGGCGAGTCGTCCGATAACCAGCCGCTCACCTTCCAGCGCGATATCGTGGTGCAGGTCGCTTACCGTGACGGTCGCCAAGACGTGAATCCCGGTTGAGGGAAGGGAGGCTGGCGCTGGTGATGTCGGCACGGGTGATGCGTTGATGTCAGCATCGGCTTCGAGCTCTTGCTCACCAGGGTGCGCGGGCGCAGCAGCAGAGCTCATCTCGGCGGCGACCCGAAACCGGCCGAGCTTCAGGCCCTCATGGACCGAGAACACGATCAAGGGTCGAGTGGCGAGTTTGTACCCACGTTCCTCGGCATGTCCCGTGAGAAAGGTTGCGAGCTCACCTGCGAGTGTAGTGGTGAAATCCCCGAACTCCTCGGCGTCGTCTATGGAGATCTGAACCGAGAAGCGGGTGGGAGCGTACACGATTGCGACGCCGACCTGGCGACGGTCGTCCATGGCGCGTGCGAGAGCCTTGGCGATCTCGGCCGGCTGTACAGGCGAGCGGAACGCCCCAGCGAAAAGGCCCTCGATGGCGCCGCCGACCCGGTCCTCGAAATCCGAAAGCAGGCTCACGTGTTTCGGTATCCCTTCGAGTGCGTCGTGATCACTCTTCTTCGGCGCGAGGCGGTGCCCCGGCCGCTCCGACCAGTACGACCAGTATAAGTGAGGCGGACAGGTACGGCAGAAGTCCCTGACCGCTCCAAGTCATCGAGCCGTTGAGCGCGAAGGAGAGCAGCGTGGCTAGAGTGTATCCGCCCCATATCGTCGCGCCCCCAAGACCGGCACCGACAAACGACGAGAGCCGGGTGCCCCGAGAGCATGCCAGCGACATGATCGCAGCCGCGGCGGCCCACGTGGCGACGATTACCAGCGGGGAGGGCTCAGAGAGCAGGGTCCGAACGCTACCTGCGATCACGCGCGAGCCAAGCGGGTCGGCAAAGAAGCGCCAGTCCACGCCAAGGTAGGGCGCACGACCCCCCGATGCGGCCGATACGAGCAGCGTGACGATGGCGCTGTATGCCCCAAGCGCGGCCGCACGCAGCGGTGTGAGCCAAAAGCCCAGCAAAAGCGGCGTGGCGATTGGTATCTTGGCCACGCCGAGAGCCGGGCCCATCAACGTGGCGGCGAAACCGGCGTCGGTGCGCCCCGCGAACCACCAAACCAGCGAACCGGTGAGGCCCAAAGCCACTGCCATCGGCCACCATCCAGATATGGCCATCGCACCCAGGAACAGAACAAGCCCGAGAAGCGAGCCTAGGCCGGGCGCCAAT
>JAURYZ010000175.1 GCA_030653635.1 Coriobacteriia bacterium
AGTATCGATAGAAACGTGACCACCACGACTTCCGGGTCGAAGTCGTAGCCCACGAGCTGAGCGAACGTGACGGTATTTTCGCGCACGAGTCGGCGCATGACGCTTTCAGCGTGCATCTCCAAAGAGATCGGCAGGCTCGAGACATGCTCGGCTTCGAGCAAGAATATCTCGCGGCGATGAATGAGATCCGCGCAGACGACAGCCAGGCCATGCAAGGTCACACCCTCGAGGTAATCGGGCATGAGCTGCAGGTAGCCCTCCTCGATGCCAGCCTGGCGGGGGTGCATGCGACGCTCGGCCTCAAGGCGCGCCCCGATCTCAAGTGCAAGGTTCTTGAACTGCTTGTAGGCCAGCAGGCGCGCCACGAGGATCTCGCGAGCATCTTCGGGCGACAGGTCGTCGAGCTCGTCACCGATGTAGATGTGCTCCTCGGAGGGCATGAGCGATGCGGCCTTGATCTCGAGAAGCGTCGAGGCCACGAGCAAAAAGTCGCTCGCCACATCCAAGTCGAGTTCGGCCATGCGGTCCACGTAGGTGAGGTACTGATCGGTGATCTCGCGGATTGAGATCGAGTTCACGTCGAGTTTCTGCCGCGAGACGAGGTGCAGTAGCAAATCGAACGGACCTTCGAATCCCGCTGTGCGGATCTTGTACCCCATGCGTGCGTCCTACTCGGCGGAGTCGAGAAACGATGGGTGCGAGTCGTCGGGAGTGGCACTGCCGCTGCGCTTGATGCCCGCGGACAGCTCTGTGCACGCATCGAGGCCCATGAGCTCGCGGCATGTCGCGACAACTCCGCTCGTGATCGGCTTGGCCTTGGCGGCCCCACCGGCAAGTACCTCGGCCGCAAAGCCGGGAATGAGTGCCAGCTCGGCGCGACGCTCGCGGAAAGGGGCCAAGTACGCCACGAGGTCGTCGGCGAGTTTGCGCTTGTGAGCGACGCAGCCGCACTCGGCGCTGCGGCAACAGGCGTCCCACTCGGCGATTTCCTCGGCAGGTGCTATGAGTTTGTGCACAGAGTGAAGGGGACAGATGTCCGGGTCGCCCGGATCGGTCTTGAGCTTGCGAGCCGGATCGGTCATGAAGCTCATTACCTTCTTGCGAATCTCGTCTTCAGGGTCGGAGATGAAGATCGCGTTGCCGTAGGACTTGGACATCTTGCGTCCGTCGGTGCCCGGGACGCGCGCGCCCTCGGTGGCGATGATCGCCTTGGGCTCGCGTAGGTAATCGCCGTAGGTGTTGTTGAAGCGGCGGACAATCTCGCGGGTGAGCTCTAGATGCGGCAGCTGGTCCTCGCCCACCGGAACGGCATCCGCGAGCACGATCGCGATATCGGCAGCCTGCAGCGCGGGATACAAGAAGAAGCCGACGTTACCCAGGTCCTTGGTGGTGATTTGTGCGCGCTGCTCCTTGTAACTTGGAGTGCGCTCAAGCCACGGCATCGGCAATACCATCGAAAAGAACAGCATGAGCTCAGCGACCTGTGGAATGTCGCTTTGGCGATAGATGGTGCAGAAGTTCGGGTCCAGCCCAGCCGCGCACCAATCAAGAACCATGTCCTCGGTCGACCCGGCTATCCCGCTAGGATCGGCCCAGTCGCTTGTAAGCGCGTGATAATCAGCGATGAAGTAGTACGCGTCGTACTCATGTTGCATCTTGAGCATGTTCTGAAGATTGCCGAACCAGTGTCCGAGGTGCAGCTTGCCGGTGGGACGATACCCGGTCAGTACGCGTTGCTTGCTCATGCGAGACGTGCTCCTCGGCATCTAGGTGGGAATCGGTGCAGACGTGTGGTGATTGTAACGCAAGGCGAGCTGGCCGGGACCGAAGCGTCAGGCGTTTCGCAGGCAAGAGCCTACCCCACGGTGTACCCCCCGGTGAGCAGTCGCAGCATCGGCTCCACGGTTACCGCAAAGTACGATCCGATGGGGCTGATATTGAAGACCTGTGGCACTAACCACAGCACGCCGAAGAGAATGAAGAAGCCATACCGCTCCCACTTGGCGTAGGTGACCATGGCTCGGTCCGACAGAAACAGCGGAAGAACGCGCGATCCGTCCAAAGGCGGCAGCGGAATCAGATTGAAGAACATAAGTGAGAGGTTCACGAGCGCAAAGAAGTAGAAGCCCAGTGTCAGAAGTTCCATGTACGCAAAGGTCTGGACGTTTAGGAACGCGAGGACGCGAACCATAAGCCCGGAGAGAATCGCCAGAAGCAGGTTCGTGACAGGTCCGGCGATCCCGGTTAAGAACATCCCTTTACGAAAGTCCTTGAAGTGATACGGATTGATCGGAACGGGCTTGGCGTAGCCGAATCCGAATCCGAACACAGCGATCATCAGCAGCGGCAATAGAATCGTGCCCCACGGGTCGATGTGCTTTAAGGGGTTAAGGCTCAAGCGCCCGCGGTCCTTCGCGGTCGAGTCGCCCAGCAGGTACGCCACGTAGCCGTGCGAAACCTCGTGCAAGATGATTGCCGGCAAAACGAGAGCAAACATGGCAC
>JAURYZ010000176.1 GCA_030653635.1 Coriobacteriia bacterium
AGTATCCTGATCAAGCGCTCAAGGATCGAGACCCCGCTGACGTCGACTAGGCACTTTGCGATCGAATCAGTCAGTGGAGCAAGCCTGCTGCCCATGCCGGCGGCAAGCAGGAGCGCTGTGGTAGGTCTCTGTCCTCGAGTATCGAGAAGTGTACGCATCGTGGCTCCAAATCATCGTGGTTGCGACCTTTTACACCGTATGGTGCGACGGTCGAACCAGTGCGGAAAAAGGGCGCCTACCGAGTCAGTTGCGCTCGGAGTCGCGTCCTTGATTTGCGGGCACTGGTACCGTGACGACGGAAAGGCCGACGTTGCGTCGATCCATCGAACAAACTAGGTGATCTTCATCCGTGTGGTACGCCTCCACCAAGGAAGAATTCGCTGGTAGATGCAGAGACTTCGTCGAGCCACAGGGGAAGTGAGAGAGGGGCAACCCAACTTCGGTTGGAGCGCCACATCGCGGCGCAGCAGGAAACCATTGTAGGCTAGGAGCGGCCCAAAGGCGAATGGGGGCAGCGTTGGGAGCGTTGGATGACCGCGAGAGTCGACTAGGCACATGCCGCGAATCGGGCAGTGAACGTCGATCCCTGGCCAAGCTGACTGGAAACGGTGACGTCGCCACAATGTTCGCGAGCGAGCCGCCGTGCGAGTGAGAGACCAAGACCCGTCCCGGACTCCACGCTGACGCGTGCTGCGTCGAGTCGCTCGAATTCATTGAATATCCGCTCAAGATCTTGCTCGGCGATTCCGGGGCCGCTTTGTGGATTGCTCAACAGCTGCCCACGGGTCAGACCGACGACTTACGAAGTCGGGTCGATGCCCGCATCAAGCGCCAATATTCCGGTAAACACAAGCTGAGACGAAAGCCAGGAAGCATTGAAATGCGCAAGAGAACAATACCCGTGATCGCTACCTTCCTTGTCATCATCGGTCTCGCAGGTATGGGCGTGACGATGGTCTACCTAAACACCCCCGCTCTATACACAGGTGACGTTGAGGGAACCGGCACCTTTCGACGGATGACGACAGGCAACATGGATGCCATGTTCATCGAACAGATGATTCCGCACCACGACGACGCGATCGCAATGGCGGAATTGGCGCTCACCCGCGCTGAGCACCCAGAAATCAAACAGCTCGCTGAGGACATTAAGCGGACCCAGACGGCCGAGAATGCCCAGATGCGTGGTTGGTATCGCGAGTGGTTCGATGCCGACGTGCCGGAATCCGGTGGGGCGTCAGGCATGATGGGTCGCATGATGGGTGGCGGTGTGGTCGATATGAAGGATCTCGAGAACGCGGAACTGTTCGACAAGACCTTCATCGAACAGATGGTCCCCCACCACCAGATGGCGATCATGATGTCGCAAATGGCCGGTAGCGCCACGGGTCGGCCGGAGATGCGCGAGTTGACACAGTCGATAGTCAAAGCACAAAGCACCGAAATCACCAAAATGCAGATGTGGTACGACGAGTGGTATGGACGCTGATGATTCCGGTCAGCCGTACAATATGAAGGAGCTGAGCGAGCGATGATGGGTGGATACGGACAGGGAACCAGTTACGGCTACAATATGATGAGTGGCGGGTGGCTTGGCGGTTTGCTGATGCTCGTGTTCGGGTTACTCGTCCTCGCGGGAATCGCGTTGCTTGTCATCTGGGCGATTCGAGCCTCGCATGTGCACGGCGCTACAGGCGGATCCGCTCCAGCCCCCGGGACGGTGGGCCACGACCAGGCCGTCGCCATCGCAAAACGACGTCTTGCAAGCGGCGAGATCACCAAGGAAGAGTACGTGGAACTCATGACGGCCCTCGGTGGATAGGAGGATGGTGACGTGATACCAGAAACCGTGCTGATGGGGATTCTGCTGGTGAGCGGAATGCTGCTTTTCGCTGGAGTCGTTCATCAGGTGTGGAGCGGTCTCACCCGGCAGCGACTTTCCCCGGCGTCACGTCTTGCCCATAAGATCGTTGGCTATGCGGTGCTGGCACTCGTGCTGCTGCACTTGCCGCTCGGGGTGCTCGATGCGGTGGAGGTCCTCTTCGGATAACATGCGACTGAGCATGTCATCCTCATCACGCTGATTGCTGGAGCGATCATCGCAGTCGTGTTTCGCATCGGCGAACAAATGTCGAGGTTCTTTCAGGCAGCTGCTGGCATCTTCTAGGGCGCACGTCGCACCTGGATGTGCAGGATGGCCATATAGCCTCCTACCAGTACAAAGGCCCCTTCGGACTCCTAGAAATGGAGACCTCGGGGGCCTTCAAACATTCATGGTGGGCGATCGTGGCCGGTCTTGTAGACCAGCAACTAGCGAGGCGCCCGCAAGCTCGCGACAATCCTAACGAGCTCGTAGGACGAGTTTCCTGATGTCAGCGTCGATCTCCGCCGCCGCATCGTTCAGTTCGCGGTCGGCGCTCCCGGTTGTTCGATCCTGAGCCAGTAGTTACCGGGATTAGACAGCAGACGGTTGCGTTTTGACCCTCTGGGGGTATATGCTTCATACCATTCGGTGCTGGGAGAGAGGTGCGCGTGGAGTTCGAGTTCGATGAGGCCAGGAGCCGTGCGAACGAGGCCAAGCACGGTATCGACTTCGTAGCGTCGCAGGCGCTGTGGCTCGACGAGTTGCGCGCCGAGATCCCGGCCCGCATCGGAAACGAGCCGCGCCTGATGGTCGTTGGTCTCATAGAGGGCAGGTACTGGTCCGCCGTGATCACATATCGGGAGCAGTGCGTCCGGATCATCTCTGTGCGAAGGTCCCGACCCGAGGAGGTAGCTATCTATGAAGGCTGATGAGTTCGACCGCAGGTTCGACGAGGGCGAGGACGTCACGGCGCACCTCGACCTGTCCCAGGTGCGCCGGCCCGGACAGGAGGCGCGGCGCGTCAACGTAGACTTCCCGAGCTGGATGGTCGAGTCGCTCGATCGAGAGGCCAGACACCTCGGGGTCAGCCGCCAGTCGGTGATCAAAGTCTGGGTGGCCGCGAGGCTTGAGAACAAGGCATCTTAGGACAGCGTGACTTCATCTGCCAAGGTCGCTAAAACGCCCCTTCGAGTATCTCCGTAGAGACCCCGAAGGGGCGTTCTGTCATTCATGGTGGGCGATGTAGGATTTGAACCTACGACTTCTTCCGTGTGAAGGAAGCGCTCTCCCCCTGAGCTAATCGCCCAAATGTGCCACGTGAGCGGCGAGGGATATTCTAGCACGCAATCCGTCGTGCGGTAGGCCGAGATTATCGCCCCCGTCGCCCCCCCCGTCGCCAGCACCGCTTCGTCTATCATTACGAACCACAAGCTCTTCTGTGTGATCTTGAAGGAGGACCCATGGCGAAGCGCCTCGTTCGTGTCAAGCTCAGTTTGGCCCATGTACGTCCGCGTGTATGGCGCGCGTTCGATATGTACTCCACCTCGACTCTTGGAGAACTGCATCTCGCGATCCAGGCCGTGATGCCGTGGGAGGGATACCATCTGCATGAGTTCGTGGTGGACGGCGCCTCCTATGTTGATCGCAACAGCGGGTGGGAGGATCTCGACGGCGATGTCGAGGCCTACGACCAGGACTCGGCGACGCTCGGAGCGATGATCCAGTCCGGATTCTCCCGCTTCGAGTACGTGTACGACATGGGCGACGACTGGACGCATCGGGTCGAGCTCGCGGCAGCGGGTTCGGCGGCCACTGACGTCGCGTACCCGCACCTGATCGCCGGCGCACGCGCATGTCCACTCGAGGACAGCGGAGGGCCTCGTGGGCATGAGCGGTTGCTTCGCGCCCTGTCGGGCGACCCGCAGCGGGACGTCTACGACGAGGAAGATAGGCAGCGGCTGCTCGAGTGGGCCGGGGATTTCGACCCGAAGATCTTCGATGCCGCCGACGCACAGTCACGACTGGACATGACGTTTGGCAACGGCCCTGCCCGCGCGGGCGGTTGGGGCGACTGGCCCGAGCCGTTTCGTCTTGGCGAGCGCCGGAGGCCCGGTCGAGCACACGAGGCAGCCGCCTCATTGACGCGCGACCTGCCTGCCGAGCGGTTCAACAACGCATCTTTCGTCACTGGTGCCGCACTGATGATGCGGATGCTCGCCGAGGAACCCGCACGCGCCACCAAAACGGGAGCCTTGTCGATCAAGACCGTCTTGCTCTTGTGTGACGCGATGGGCATCGAGCTGCGCCAGCCCTCGCTGGTTCGATCCGAGGCCGAGATACCGCGGATCGAGATACTTCACGAGCTGCTCGACATGGCGGGGCTCGTACT
>JAURYZ010000178.1 GCA_030653635.1 Coriobacteriia bacterium
GTCGGACGGAGTTCGTGGGCCGCAACCGCACGCCTGCCAATCCCGCCGCGATGGAAAGGGAGCGGCTCGGCGGGGTCACCGGAAGGTTCCACGACAACTGTGGTGCCCTTATGACCCATATCGAGCTTGCCCCCGGCGAACAAAAGACGGTGACGTTCTTGCTCGGCCAAACCGACAAGCTCGACCAAGCGCGCGAACTCGCAAACCTATATAGGGATCCCGCACATGTGGATCGTGAGTTCGACCGAGTCCGGGCGCGCTGGGCAACGATTCTGGGCACCGTTACCGCAAGAACGCCCGATCCCGCGCTCGACCTGTTGGTGAACGGAAACCTTCTGTATCAAGCGCTCGCGTGCAGGCTCTGGGGCCGTACCGCAACCTACCAATCCAGCGGGGCGTTTGGCTTTCGCGATCAGTTGCAAGACGGCCTCGCCCTGCTACTGGCCCGCCCGGATCTAGTCCGTGACCAGATCGTCGAGGCTTCGCGACACCAGTTCGCTGAGGGAGACGTGCTGCATTGGTGGCAGCCGTACTCCGGACGTGGCGTGCGAACACGCATGACCGACGACCGACACTGGCTGCCTTTCGTGGTGGCGGAGTACATCGAGGCGACAGGCGACACTGGGGTCTTGGACGAGATGACCCCGTTCATTGAAGGACCCGAGGTCGACCCGGATCGCGAGGACAACTACCTGCAACCCGCAATCTCCGAGAGCACGGTTTCGGTCTACGAGCACTGTGTCGCCGCCCTTGAGTCCGGGCGCTCGACCGGCGCACACGGGCTACCGCTCATGGGAGGGGGCGATTGGAACGACGGGATGAACCGCGTTGGTATCGGAGGACAGGGAGAGAGCGTGTGGCTCGCCTGGTTCCTCATAGCGGTCCTGCGACGATTCGCGCCTCTCTGTGCTCAACGGGGCGAGCATGCGCGGGCCGCTTCGTTCGAGGCCTGGGCTACCGAACTGGCCCGAGCTGCCGAGGAGTCCGGCTGGGACGGCGCTTGGTATCGACGCGCTTACTTCGACGACGGAGCTCCATTGGGCTCGAAGACCTCTACCGAGTGCCGTATCGATGCAATCGCCCAAGCATGGGCCACCATCAGCGGGGCTGCCGATCCCGACCGTGCAGACCAGGCCCTCGAAGCGGTCGAGGACAAGCTGGTGGACCGCGAGCACGGCCTTATCTCTTTGCTCAGCCCACCATTCGATGTGATGCCGCATGATCCGGGATACATCAAAGGATACGTACCCGGGGTCAGAGAGAACGGCGGCCAATACACCCATGCTGCCGTGTGGGTGGTCCTGGCGCATCTGCTGCAAGGTGATGGGGATTACGCACATGGTCTCCTGAGCATGATCAACCCAATCAACCACACGCGTTCAGCCGAGGACGTCGAGCTGTACAAGGTCGAGCCATATGTAGTGGCTGCCGACGTGTACAGCGCGACTCCGCACGCTGGCCGTGGGGGCTGGACTTGGTACACGGGCTCCGCATCATGGTTCTACCGCGTCGCGGTACGAGATCTTCTGGGCCTGTGGGTCATCGTCGTAGACGGAGCCCGAGTCCTAAAGATCGACCCGTGCATTCCGAAGTCATGGAAGGGCTATGACCTTGTGTATCGGGACGCGGATCGCACCTATCGCATCGGGATCGAGAACCCTCGAGGCGTGAACCGTGGAGTCGCGTACGTCGAGTTGGATGGCGTGAAGCTCGACTCGGCTCTAGTGCCGCTAAGTGACGAAGCTGGGGATCACGATGTGCGGGTCGTGCTTCTGGGCGGCTGAAGCGCGCGCCGTCACGCCGACCCGATGACCGCTTCGAACTCGGCTGCCGAGGTCACGACGTCCAGCGCGATCGAAGCGCCAACGGCGAAGGCAACATGAGCCAACATCCAACCGTAGTCGACGAGCGAGCCGGCGACGTAGCTGTTCGAGGCCGCCAGCCAGGAGAAGGTCGCGTCGCTGATTGCAAGAGTCGTCGCCCCCGCAACCACGAACCACCACGGCCACCCTAAGCGACCCGCCTCCAGTTTGGCCACGACAAGCACTAAGAAGATGCTGGGGGCCATCAGTAGTGCGACATCGGCGACCGGGTAAAAGACGCTCGCGACAAGCTCGGGCGCAGAGAGCAACGGGTCCGAAAGCAGATAGGGCTCAAGTAGCCCAACGTACAGTAGAACGACCATCACCACACCTGCGGTTCCCGCGATACCCGCCGCAGGCCTTATGTCGAGCAAGTTCCTGTAGGACCCTGCCGCCATGAGCAAAGCGGCGCAGACGAATACATACTCTCCGATATAGAACAGGTCGGGCATGCCCGGATATGGGACCTCGACCTTGAGAGCAAGTTCCATGAAGGACCATGTCGCATCGCCAAGCGCGAAAGCCGTCATGCCCAAGCCAATGAGGGTCCATTGACTACGGAGCCCGGATCCATGCTCAAAGCGGCGAGCGATCAAAATCACGATCGCGGCCGCGACGGCTACTATCACAAACCCCCCAAGATCCGAGAGTGCGACAACGCCGTTGCTTCCACCGGCCTTGATCATGATCATAGTTCGAACCACAGCTATGGACCCGAGCCCCATAAGCCCGATGCTCATCGTTCGGATCGACGGCACTCCGGTGTTAAGGCTCACGAGGCGGCCTCTTGTCGGACGTCGGCGAGCATCGCATCGATCATCTGAGCTGGGGCGACCGGCCCTAGCAACCGGCGGATGCTGGACTCGAGGAATTCCAGGTCGTCACCGGTCAGCTCGGCTGTCGTCTTGCCAGCCGAGAGGGCCGTTGCTCGCACACAGGCGTCAGCGGCCCGATTACCCACCAAGGGCACCAGAACTCGATTCGTCAGTTCAACCAGATCGGCCACGTCTCTCCCCTTATGGCCAGCAGCTTCCCTGAGCACATGATGACACGGAGCCGGAATCAGCGCGACAAGCGGGCCTCATGGGAGCGCTCCTGGGTCGGCCTCCTAAGCCTGAGTGTGGTTGTGGCGCTGGTCTCTGAGAGGTGGTGGGGGGCGCTCTTACGCTCTTACGCGGACTGCGCATAGCGCAGGTCCGCATGTTGTCCTATGGTGTTATGTGGAAGTCATATGTTAGACGGCTGGTATATATG
>JAURYZ010000181.1 GCA_030653635.1 Coriobacteriia bacterium
CCACGTGGCAGGTCGAGATGGAGGCCATGTTCCCCTTCGAGGAGACTCCGGACCAGCTCGCCGCCATCGCGGACGTGAAGGCCGATATGGAGATAGACAAGCCGATGGACCGTCTGATCTGCGGCGATGTCGGCTACGGCAAGACCGAGGTCGCGATTCGCGCGGCGTTCAAGGCCACACAGGACGGCAAGCAGGTCATGGTTCTGTGCCCGACGACGATCTTGGCGCAGCAGCACTTCACGAATTTCTCAGAGCGCTACGCGCCGGTCGACGTGCGCGTCGAGGTCCTCTCTCGTTTCCGTTCCAAAGCGCAGCAAGCCGTCGCTTTGGAAGGATTCACCTCGGGCGACGTCTCGATTCTGGTCGGGACGCACCGACTGCTCTCGCGTGACGTTACGCCTCGCGACCTAGGGCTCGTGGTCGTGGATGAGGAGCAGCGTTTCGGCGTCGAGCACAAAGAGCACCTCAAAAACCTTCGCGAGCAGGTCGACGTGCTGACTTTGTCTGCCACCCCAATCCCGCGCACCTTGCAGATGTCGCTCTCGGGCGTGCGCGACATGAGCGTCATAGACACCCCGCCCCCCAACCGCTTCCCGGTCAAGGTCCATGTGGGGGAGTACGACGCTGATGTTGTCTCGGGTGCCATTCGTCGCGAACTGGAGCGAGGTGGTCAGGTTTACTTCGTGTCCAACCGCGTCAAATCAATCGACGAGGCCGTACAGCGCGTGCGTGATGCCGCCCCTGAGGCGCGCATCGTCGTTGCACACGGGCAGTTGAGTGAGAAGCAGCTCGAGTCGGTCATGGAGCGCTTCGCCGCCAACGAGGCCGACGTTTTGGTCGCCACGACCATCATCGAGTCAGGCATCGACAACCCGCACAGCAACACGCTCATCATCGAAGACTCGCAGCGTTTGGGACTCGCCCAGCTATACCAGTTGAAGGGCAGGGTCGGACGCAGCCACGTCAGAGCGTTCGCGTATTTCATGTTCCCTCGCGGGCAAGCGCTTACTGAGCGGGCGGTCGAGCGAATCACCGCTATTCGAGAGCACGACGAGCTCGGCAGCGGCATAAAGGTGGCCATGCGCGATCTCGAGATTCGCGGCGCGGGCTCGTTGCTCGGAGCCGAACAGCACGGAAACATGAGCGCGGTCGGCTTCGACCTGTTCGCCGAGATGCTTCGCGAGGCGGTCGCTGAGGTGCGCGGAGAGCCCGAGATCGCGTTTTCGGAGATCAGGGTCGACCTGCCAGTGGCCGCATTCCTTCCTGAGGAATACGTCGCCGACGTCGATGAGCGAGTGCTCCACTATCGCCGCATAGCCGGCGCGGTCAGCGTCGAGGCCGTGGCTAGGGTTGCCGAGGATCTTACACAGCGCCACGGCGCGTTGCCCGAGCCGGCCCGCAACCTGCTCACAATCGCGCGCATCAAGGCGCTCGCATCCGAGGCCCAAGTCCTGTCGGTCACCCTAGTGCGCCGCAGGCTCCGAATGGCTCCTGTGCCGGCCGAAGGACCGCATCGTGCACTCCTTGCCCGTCAGGGAGCGATTTGGTTGGAGCGCGATAGTTCCATCACGATGCCAGTGGATTATGGAACTTCTGTGACGGATGCCGCTCAGAGCATGCTCGATGTTATACTCACGGGTGCCTAATCAGCGCTACGTCCCAGGAGGGTACATGAAAGCGTTTCGCGTTGTCGTCTCTCTCGCGCTTGTCGCGGGGTTGTTCCTCGGCATCACCGGTTGTTCTGACAAAGACGTGGCAGCTCGCGTCAACGGTGAGGTCATCAAGAAGTCCGAACTCGATGCACAGGTAGACAAGCTCATAGAGCAGTACCCCCAGATGTTCGAAGGCGCTGATGGCGAAGGTCGTCTCATCGACTTCCAGCAGCGATTGCTCGACAACATGATCAATAACGTCCTGATCCGCCAAGCGGCCAAGGATGCGGGCATCAAGGTCACCGACGCTGACGTCAAGAAGAAGATCGAAGAGCTCAAGGCCGGTTTCAGCACGCAGGATCAGTTCGATCAGGCGCTGGCGCAGGCGGGCATGGATGTCGCCACACTCGAGTCGCAGATCAGCGATCAGCTCGTGACCGAGCAGCTCATCGCCACGCTCAACAAGGATACCGAGGTCTCCGACAAGGAGATCTCCGAGTACTACGAAGCGAACAAGGCTCAGTTCGCCGAGCAGGCGGCAGTCCACGCGGCGCACATCCTGTTTGACCCGAAGGACAAAGCCACCGGTGAGAAGGTACTGGCCGAGCTCAAGTCGGGCGGGGATTTCGCCGCGCTGGCCAAGCAGTACTCCAAGGATCCGGCCTCCGGCGCCGCCGGTGGCGACCTAGGCTGGCCCACGACGCCTTACGACACCGATTTTCAGGCTACGGCCGACAAGCTCAAGGTCAATGAGATCTCCGGTCTTGTCGAGACCCAGTTCGGCTGGCACATCATCAAGCTTCTTGAGAAGCGTGAAGATCGCCAGAAGCCGCTGGGCGAGGTCAAGGATCAGATCAAGCAGATCATCGTGCAGCAGCGCAACGCCGATGCCTACCTGACCTTCCTTGACGATCTTCGTGCCAAGGCCAAGATCGAGATCTTGATCGTCGATCTTCAGAAGCCGGCTACTGGCAGCACGGAGTCCACCTCCAAGTAGACGGACAACAAGCGAGGGGGGTCGGTGGGTTCGATAGCGATCGTGGGTGTCGGGCCAGACCCGCACTCCCCATTGGATGAAGCGGCACTGAGGCGACTACGCGGTTTCGACCGCGTGGTCGTCTCTTCTTCGGACGCTATCTTGCGCGAGCAACTCGCGCAGGCCTCGATTGAGACGATAGCGCTGACGGACATGGGGCTGAGCCCAGATGCCCCCGTGGAGCGAGTTATCGAGGGCCTGGCGGTTCTCGCGGAGCAAGGGGACCTTGCGTACGTGACCTCCTCGTATCCGTTCCTGCGGCCGCGAATGCTTTCCGGCCTTCTGGCCCGTACGCGCGCGAGCATCGATGTATTCCCCATGCCCGCGCCGCTACAGGCGATCCTGATGGCCTTCGACATCGATCTGACCGCCGACTTAGATATCGTCGATGCGCAGAGTCTAGCTCCAAACATCGAGCAGCGCAGCTCTCACCTGATCATCACCAACATCCACAATAGGATGATCTCCAAGCGAGTCGCGACCAAGCTCGCCGAGATATACTCCGCCGATCACGAGGTGGTATTCGCTGGTTGCAACCAAGGTGTCGGCTTCGAGCTTTCGCTCCATACGGTCGCAGGGCTTGCCTCGGCTCCGGCGTCCCAGGATGCGGCGTTGTACGTACCGCCGTCGCGCATCCTGTCTCCACAGGGCTTCGACGAGTTCGCACGCCTCATTGCCGTGCTGCGCGGCCCGGGCGGATGTCCGTGGGACCAGGCGCAGGATCACATGTCACTTCGTCGGCATATGATCGAGGAGGCCTACGAGGCCATCGCGGCCATAGAGTCTGGCGATGACATCGAGCTGGCCAACGAGCTGGGCGATGTTTTGCTGCAGGTGTTGCTGCACGCTCAGATCGCTGCGGACGAGGGCCGCTTTGACATCGGCACCGTGGTCGCGCGTGTCTCGGAAAAGGTCCGGCGGCGTCACCCGCATATCTTCGGGGATGCGACCGCGGACACGCCCGAGCAGGTCATCACCAACTGGGATGCGATCAAGCGCACGGAGAACTCCGAGGCTGGGCTGCTCGACAGCATCCCGCGCTCATTGCCCGCCCTCATGCTCGCGCAGAAGATATCCAAGCGTGCCGTATCGGTCGGGTTCGAGTGGGAGACGCTCGACGATATCTGGGATAAAGTGCACGAGGAGATTGACGAACTCAAGGCGACCGAGCCGGGCTCGCCCGAAGCTGCCGACGAGATTGGCGACCTGTTGTTCACCGTGGTCAACCTCGCTCGCAAGCAAGGTATCGATGCCGAGGAAGCGCTGCGAGGCACCTGCGACAAGTTCTCTCGCCGGTGGAGAAGCATGGAAGGCGACGCAGCCGCACAAGGGCGGGATATCGCCGAGTTCGGAGTCGACGGTCTCGAGCAGCTGTGGGGACAAGCCAAGACAGAAGAGTTGCGCGAGACGACGCGCACCCATTTGGAGGATGACTCCGCACAAGAGAAGGGCACGCTGAGATGAGCGCCATTATTGATGTTTGGGCACGCGAGATCCTCGATTCCCGTGGCAACCCGACCGTAGAGGTCGAGGTAGTGCTAGACGACGGGAGTTTCGGACGTGCGGCAGTACCGTCCGGCGCTTCGACAGGCGCATTTGAGGCCGTTGAGCTGCGCGATGCTGAGTCTGCGCGCTATCTTGGCCGTGGGGTTCGCGGCGCAGTCGACAACGTGAACGAAGCGATTGCCAACGAGATCGTCGGCATGGATGCCACCGATCAGCGCTCGATCGATGCGACGATGCTCGCCTTGGATGGCACCCCGAATAAATCGAACCTTGGTGCGAATGCGATCTTGGGCGCATCGCTTGCCGTGGCGCGCGCCGCATCGGAGTCCACGGAACTCACGCTGTACTCGTACATCGGCGGCGCGAATGCACACATGCTGCCGGTGCCGATGATGAACATTCTCAATGGCGGCATGCACGCCGACAACAACATCGATCTGCAGGAGTTCATGATTATGCCTGTCGGCGCCTCGACGTTTGCAGAGGGTTTGCGCTGGTGTGTTGAAATCTATCACACGCTCAAGAACGTTTTGCAGACGCGTGGACTGAGCACCGGGGTCGGAGACGAAGGTGGCTTCGCGCCAAACCTTGGCAGCAACGAGGAGGCATTGCAGGTCATCTCGGAGGCGGTCCTTGAGGCTGGCTACTCGCTTGGCGACCAAGTCCGTTTCGCGCTCGACCCGGCCACGACTGAGATCTACAAGGACGGCCAGTACGTACTGGCGGGCGAAGGCCGTAGCCTTACCTCGACAGAGATGGTGGAGTTCTGGGCCGATCTGGTCGATCGCTATCCGATCGTGAGCATCGAAGACGGGATGGCCGAGGAGGACTGGGACGGCTGGAAGCTTCTCACTGATCGGCTTGGGGCCAAGGTCCAGCTTGTTGGTGACGACCTGTTCGTGACCAACACCGAGCGTTTGGCTCGCGGTATCGAGATGGGCGTGGCCAACTCCATTCTCATCAAGGTCAACCAGATAGGGTCGCTCACCGAGACGCTGGACTGCATCGAGATGGCCAAGCGCGCTGGCTACACCTGCGTGATCTCCCACCGCTCAGGTGAGACCGAGGACACGACCATCGCCGATCTTGCGGTCGCCGTGAACGCAGGCCAGATCAAGACAGGCGCTCCTGCGCGCTCTGATCGCGTTGCCAAGTACAATCAACTCATCCGGATAGAAGAGGAGCTGGCGGATTCAGCGGTCTATCCGGGCATGGAGGCGTTCTACAACATCCGATAGTTGAAAGAGCGACGCCATGTGCATTCTTGCTGGCGTCTTTCGGACTCGCGTAAGGGACGAACGTGGCCGACGGCACCAACCCATACCCCGAGCTTTCTGAAGCTGGGCTTCATGAGCGCTACGGCGTGCCGCTGGACAGCGCACTGGCTAGGCGCGAGAGGCTCGCGGATCGCTACGACATCGATTTCGGCAAGGATCGGGTATTCCCTAGACTCATCGAGGCGATGCTGGCCGAGGTGCCGGAAGGCGCCAGGGTGCTCGAGGTAGGTGCGGCCACGGGGCTTCTGACTCGACCGCTTTTGGAAAAGGCCGGTCACGTCACGGCCTTGGAGCCGTCAGAGGGAATGCTCAGACGGCTGTTGGCAAGCGACGTTGCCGAGTCACCACACCTGCGCATCACCAAAGGTATGGTTGAGGATCTCCTGCACGACCAGCGCTTTGACATTGGCGTTGTCACGTTCACTCCAAGACGCGGCGTGGGGCTCTATCGGCTGCTCATGGAGCTTGGAGTGCGCGTGAGCACCAAAGTGGTCATGCTCCTTGACGATGACGGCACGATGGACTGGGCGTATCTTGCGCGCAGTGCATCGATGCAGGGCTTTGATGTGTGCGTTCAACTCGTGACCAGCCGTGACGAAGACCCCGCTCTTCGTCGCCGCGCCGCGCTGCTGGTCGCAGACGTCCGCAGGTGGCAACCGAGCCTCGGCGAGCCGATGGAGGACTGGGCGCTTGATGCTCGCGAGCTGACCGTCCCGTTCCCACCGCCTCGTGGTGCCGCTCCGCGGCTCGTGCGCTACGTCTTGTCAGGCGGTGATCGTGCCGTACGCATCGCGACCGATGCCCGCGGCATCGATCGGCTGTACGGCAACCTGCGAACCGCCGTGCATCGCCTTGCGCGCGAGGATCTCACCGTAAGACGGACCGGCGATGAGATCCAGATTGTGCGATTGCCGCGAGGTGGTCACGAAGACGCATCTGTGGAATAGACTCTCGGGGGGTTCTCTTCGGCAAGACTGCTGGGGGACTTGGGACAGGGAGGGATTCACGATGCGAAGAACCAAGATTGTCGCCACGATTGGACCCGCGACCGAAAGCCGCGAAATGCTTGCCGCTTTGGTCGAGGCAGGAATCGATATCGCACGGCTGAACGCCTCGCATTCTCCCATCGACGCGCTACAGGCGCGCCTTGAACTCATTCGAAGCGTTGCGGCGGACGCCGGTCGTCATGTGGCCGTGCTGCTCGACTTGGCCGGTCCCAAACTGAGGGTCGGCGCGATGACCCCGGGTTCTGTGCTTGAGGCGGGGAGCGCCTTTCGCATCGAGGGCCGCACGTGCCTAGGCGACGAGTCGCATGCCTGCGTGAACTATCCAGGGTTCGCCGCAGACCTGTCCGTGGGCGACCATATCATGCTTGACGACGGATCTCTCGAGCTTACGGTCGTGTCCACCGACGGCGACCGCATCGACACACGCGTGCTCGTGGGCGGGGTACTCACAAGCAACAAGGGCGTAAACGTCCCAGGGGTCACCCTTGGACTTGAGTCGATAACCAACAAAGACCGCGAGGTGCTCGCCTGGGGCCTCGGCGCCGGAGTTGACCTGATCGCACAATCCTTCGTGCGCTCGGCAGACGACGTGCACGAACTGCGCGCACTCATGGGTGACACACCGATACCCATCGTGGCCAAGATTGAGAAGCACGAGGCCATCGATAACATGCAGGCGATCGTGGCCGTGGCCGACGCCGTTATGGTCGCACGCGGCGACTTGGGCGTCGAGATGGCGCCCGAACAAGTCCCGGTGCTGCAGGTGCGAATCATCCAAGCGGCGCGTGAGGCCGGCAAGCCGGTCATCGTTGCAACGCAAATGCTTGAGTCGATGAAGTCGGC
>JAURYZ010000127.1 GCA_030653635.1 Coriobacteriia bacterium
CAAGGACGAACTAGCGGCAGACCTGGAGGGCCTCGAGGCTGAGAAGGCCGAAGAAGTTACCGAGATCATCGCTGAGCGCGATCGACTCGTCGCTATCGCTCGGGGCGAGCTTGAGCCCGACGATGGAGACGAAGCCGACCAGGATGTTCCGGCCGAGGATCGCGTCAAGAAGCTCGAGAAGGAATCCGATCGCGATGTCAAAGACATCGAAGAGGAGTACGCGGATCGTCGCTCCCTGTATCAAGAGGCCTTCGACACGTTCGTGAAGCTCTCCCCCAAGGTGCTCATCAATGATGAGACCCTCTATCGTGAGATGAAGATGCGCTATGGCATCTACTTCCGCGGTGGCATGGGCGCCGAAGCGGTCAAGGACCTCCTGCAGCAGTTGGATCTGGCAGCTCTTTCCGATGAGCTGCGTGCGCAGATCAAAGACGGCAAGGGGCAGAAGCGGGCCAAGGCAGTTAAGCGCCTCAAGGTCGTCGCAGCGTTCAAGGCATCATCGAATCGTCCGGAGTGGATGATTCTAGACGCGATTCCTGTCATCCCGCCGGACCTTCGTCCGATGGTGCAGCTCGACGGTGGTCGATTTGCGACCTCCGACCTGAACGACCTGTATCGCCGCGTCATCAACCGCAACAACCGCCTAAAAAGGCTTTTGGACCTCGGTGCCCCAGAGATCATCGTCAACAACGAGAAGCGCATGCTCCAGGAGGCTGTCGACGCATTGTTCGACAATGGTCGTCGCGGACGCCCCGTCACGGGTCCCGGCAACCGCCCCCTGAAGTCGCTTTCCGACATGCTCAAGGGCAAGCAGGGTCGTTTCCGTCAGAACCTTCTGGGCAAGCGAGTCGACTACTCCGGCCGTTCGGTTATCGTTGTCGGCCCCGAGCTCAAGCTCCACCAGTGCGGCCTTCCTAAGGCCATGGCGCTCGAGCTGTTCAAGCCGTTTGTCATGAAGCGCTTGGTCGATTTGGACTTCGCGCAGAACATCAAGGCAGCCAAACGTTTGGTCGATCGCCAGCGCAAAGAGGTCTGGGACGTTCTCGAAGAGGTCATTCGCGAGCACCCGGTCATGCTCAACCGCGCCCCCACCTTGCACCGTCTGGGAATCCAGGCCTTCGAGCCGATTCTCGTCGAAGGGAAGGCCATCCGCATCCATCCGCTCGTCTGCACGGCGTTCAACGCCGACTTTGACGGCGACCAGATGGCCGTGCACCTGCCGCTTTCTACCGAAGCTCAGGCCGAAGCGCGCGTGCTTATGCTCTCGTCGAACAACATCAAGTCGCCGGCCCATGGCCGTCCGCTCACCACGCCGACACAGGATATGGTCATCGGACTGTTCTATGTGACTGCGTATCGTGCTGACATGCCCGGCGACGGTCGAGCGTTCTACAGCTTTGACGAAGCACTTCTGGCCTATGACGCCCGCTCGGGCCTTGATCTGCAGGCCAAGATCCGTGTGCGTCTGTCCGAGGACATGCTCGTTGAGGCCAGTTCCGGCGAGCTCCAGGAGTACAAGGCTGGCGAGCGTATCGAGACCACTGTCGGTCGAATCACGATCAACCGCTCTCATCCCGCCGACTATCCCTTCATTAACCACGAGGTGGACAAGAAGGGTATTGGTCGGATCGTAGAAGACTGCTCGACCAAGTACAGCTCAACCCGGATGGCAGCGATTCTCGACGAGCTCAAGCGCCTCGGCTTCCACTATGCGACGCGTGCGGGGCTTACGGTGTCGGTGTTCGACGCACTCATCCCGGATGAGAAGGATGCGATCCTTGAGGCCGCCCAGATCGACGTCGATAAAGTCTACGGGCAGTACGATCGTGGTCTCATAACCAAAGAGGAGCGACACCGCCAGATCGTCGATCGCTGGACTAAGGCGACCGATGATGTCGGCGACGCGATGGCGGTTAACTTCAAGGTCAATCACCCGTTCAACCCCGTCTACATGATGGCGAACTCAGGTGCGCGAGGAAACATCAAGCAGATTCGTCAGCTGGCCGGCATGCGAGGTCTGATGGCAAACCCGAAAGGTGACATCCTCGACCGCCCGATCAAGGCGAACTTCCGTGAGGGCCTGACGGTTCTCGAGTACTTCATTTCTACTCACGGTGCTCGCAAGGGTTTGGCCGATACTGCGCTGCGTACTGCTGACTCGGGGTATCTGACCCGGCGTCTGGTTGATGTCGCGCAGGATGTAATTGTTCGCGAAAGCGATTGCGGCACTGACGAAGGCGTGACGTTCAACCTGATTGCGGAAGATGGAAACATCGATCACAACCTCGTAGGACGTTGCCTGCTGGAGCCTGCGGTCGACCCAAAAACTGGCGAGATTCTTCGCGACAAGGGAGTGTTCTTTCCCAGCGATGCCGATCTTGAGGCATTGGTCGCGGTCGGTGTGCAGACCGTTGTGGCTCGCACCGTCATGACATGTCGCGCGACGCACGGCATTTGTCAGGCGTGCTATGGGTGGGACTTGGCTTCTAGCCAGCCCGTGGACATCGGTACAGCGGTCGGCATCATCGCCGCTCAGTCCATCGGCGAGCCCGGTACACAGCTGACCATGCGTACGTTCCATACCGGTGGTGTCGCAGGTGAGGACATCACTCACGGCCTTCCGCGTGTCACTGAGCTCTTCGAGGCCCGTAAGCCCAAGGGCCAGGCCGTACTCTCCGAGGCATCCGGTACGTTGA
>JAURYZ010000183.1 GCA_030653635.1 Coriobacteriia bacterium
CTCGGAAGACGTCGTCCCGCTCGGCGACATGAAGGTGAACCCGGGCAAGGTCGTCCGGCGCATCGATGAGACCGGCCGCCCGGTCCTGCTGACCAGTCACGGTCGCGGTGTGGCGGTCGTTCAGGCACTGACTGACTATGAGTCTGCCCAAGAGGAGCGCGAGTTCATGCGCGCCGTCGTGGCTGGCCTCGCCGACATCGACGCTGGTCGAGTTGTGCCTTTCGCGGAAGTGAAGCGTCGCCTGGGACTGAGCTGATGAGCAAGCGGTGCGCGGTCGATTTCGCCAAGTCGGCGGAGGGCGTCTGGACGACATCCTTGAGTGGTACTCGGAGCAGCAGGCCCCCGATGTCGGGCAGCGCTTGGTCGCTGCAATCCTCGAGCATGTTGAGCAGCTTGCCATGTTTCCTGATAGCGGCAAGATCGTGCCTGAGTTCGACACGCCGTGGCTCCGTGAGCTGGAACTCCCGCCATTCCGTATCGTCTACCGCCGGGAGGATGCGCTGGTGAGCATCGTCCGTGTGGCGCAGTGAGCGACTCATGGATCCGGCGTTGGGTGGAAACGCCTAACTCAATGGCATCGACGTCGACAAGCCGCGGCGTGCAAGGGTAATCTGGCGGGGACGGCACGAGCCGTGGTTTGCGGGTCATGCCCAAAGACGTTAGGCGAACACACGGGACACCTAGACGCGTCTTGCGCTGTGCGAGCGTATCCAGTCCGCGAGCGTGGGCTCATCGAGCGCCCTGGAGGCGAGTGCTACCATCGTGGTCACCACTTCGGACTCCTCGGCGGTGAACTCCAGACCGTTGAGTCCTAGGAACACCGCCATCGCCACGAATGCCACGCGCTTCTTGCCGTCGATATAGGGATGGTTGCTCGACAGTCCGAACCCATACGACGCGGCGAGCTCGGCCAGGTCCGTCGACGGTTCGTATGCCAGCTTCTGACGCGGGCGCGCAAGTGCCGACTCCAGTAGGTCCTCGTCTCGAAGTCCCGGCAGCCCGCCATGGGTGAGCAGCATGTCGGTGTGCACCGCGTCGACCACCACCCGCGTGACCCAACGCGGTTCTCGGTTGCTGTGAGCCATGGGCTACTTGGCCAGTTCGCGCAATGCGTTGCGGTACGTGCGGGCCACGCTCGACGCTATCGAGAGCGCCTCTTCGGTGTCTGGGTCGTAGGGGGTGAGCAAGATCCCGCGTTCCGTCTCGATGGCGATCACCGTGTCGCCGGCCTTGAGCTTGAGCCTGTCTGCCATGTCCTTGGGCAGCGTGGCGGCGATAGAACCGCCTGCACGCCGCAACTTCACTCCCTGTGTCATCTCTGGGCCTCCGTCGATAGGGTCACGCCGATTGTAGCATACTTGTGCTACACGACCGCCCGCTCAAAGGCATCCAGCACATAGTCCGCCCGTGTGAGATATTCTTGGCAGGGACGTTGGGGTGGGCGAACTACAGCTGATGCCTAGCGCGTTCGACGTTAGACGCACGAGCACTCATCCGCTGAGGAGGGGCGGCCATGACAGTGAAGGTTTCGCTCCGACGCGTGGTCGAGGAGTTTGACGCTCTCACCGACGAGACCAGCGCCTATCTCAACCGGGAGACGGGCGAGCTCTACGCGCTTGGAGACGAGGAAGCGGGTCTGGTCGAGGATGGTATCGACCCAGTGGAGTTACCCGAATGGCTCATCGACGAAGTCCCCAAAATCCGCGAGGTGCTTGAGTCGGAGGATTGGCTTGCACTCCCCACGCGCTTCGACATCCACGAGTGGGCCATCATGGACGATTTCGCCCGCTCGATCGACGACGCGGACCTACGCAATGAACTGCTGACCGCCATTCGGGGCAGAGGGGCCTTCCGCTGGTTCAAAGACGCCGTTCAGCGCCACGAGATCCATCAGGATTGGTACGACCACAGGGCCGCAGCACTCACTCAGTTCGCCATCGACTGGCTTGACGAGCATGGGGTCGACTATGCGGCAGATTCCGACACGCCACCGGAGGATCCGGCGTATCAAGAATTGCGATGAGACAAAGGCGTGGGACACGGGCTTCCGCTTCGATCGCACTAAGTTCCTGTGTGCGCGGATGCGACAGTTCGACAAGCGATACCACACCAAGCACGGAAATGCCACGAATGCGGTGACGTGATTTGCGTGCTTGCGCGCAAAGGGAGGTCTGCATCTACTGAGGTCACGCCAGGGACCAAAGGTCACCGACGTGCAGCCGATGCGCAAACGCGCTAGGCTGAGTCGCCGGCGCGAGCGGACCGGATGATCTGCAATCCGACAGAAGGGTCCACAGAGTGCCTAAGTATCAACAGGATACGCATCTACCGAAGCGAGACGCCGACGCCAAGAGCGTTGAAAGCGCCCGCGCCGGGTATGCGCAAGGAGTCGAAGCGCTGGAGGCCGGATATGCCGACGAGGTTATCGAGAGCTACATCTGGGCCTTAGAGTGTCGCGATGCTCTCCAGACGGCGATGGAATCATCCAACTTCAAGCAACGCACGAAGCTCGCAGCCAGGCTGCCGGAGCTCGACCGCCGCTTCAAAGCAGCGACGGTTCAAGCTTCAGGTTGTGTTTCGTCTGGGCGCGCGTGCGACCCTGTGGCCGAATGGTGGTACTTCCGAGTTCCGACTTCTCATCTGGATTGGGCCGAGTAAGCGAACGGGTGACAGGTCGCAGCGCACTCTCTTGCCCGTATGGATCGAATTGTGAGGTGAGTTTGCATGCCTGATACGCCCGACGACCTGCCAGCCGGACTGTCGAGTTCCGCCCGCCGCGCACTCACGCGCAAGGGCTACACGCGACTCGATCAGCTGACGCAAGTTCCCGAGTCCGAGCTGTATTGCATGCACGGAATGGGAGCCAAGGCCATCGGCCAGCTCCGGGTCGCTCTCGCTGCTCGCGGTCAGGGACTCGCCGAGGAAGCAGACCACTAGGCTTCTACCGCTTTCTGCCGAGCGTATTCTGGCGAGACGCAGCTACGACAGCAAGCGACGGGGCGTGCTCTTCCCCCCTTAAACGAACCTTCGTCAGCGCCTACCGGAATGGGAGAGGTCCTGCTCGACCTACA
>JAURYZ010000193.1 GCA_030653635.1 Coriobacteriia bacterium
ACTCTCGCGCGCTGGAAATCGCAACAAGACGCCCGATCTGCAATCGAGCCGATTCAGAGAGGGTTCTTGGACGCCTTGTGCGAAAGGGATTCCCGTTCGAGGTCGCTGTCAGAGCTTGTCGAGATGCTCAAGACGCCTCAGGGGTTGCCGATGGCGGCGTTGCTTCGCTGTGATTGGCTGTGATTGGCTTGACCATTCTACCTGCGCAGACGTACCATTAGCGCGGCAAATGTGAATCTCCGCCGCGCTAACGAGTGTTTGCACTGGCGGTTCGTGTATCGTTATCCAATCGAGTTGTTCATATGTCGGGCCGAGAAGGCTCGTTCAGCGCATATGCGGATATCGACGCATGAAAGCGGCTTGAATCACATCTGCCGGACGCACAGGCGTTCCGGCTTTCTGCATTTCTTGGGCCAGCCGGACGGACGTTCGTCCAGTTCACAAGTATTGAAAGCGCGTATCAATGTCCGGAAGGAGGCACGCCCCAGATGACCCCAGCACTCGTAATCATAGCTTTGGTCGTCGGCGCTGCCCTCGGCTTCTTCATGAACCGCCTTGTGATCAAAGGTCGCACGGCTCGAGCTGCCGAAGACGCAGCACGACTCGTTAATGAAGCCGAGAAGCAGGCCGAGTCACTAAAACGTGAAGCTCTCATCGAGGCCAAGGATCAGATCTTTCACATGAAGCAAGAAGCCGAGGTCGAGGCCAAGGAGCGGCGCAAGGAGATAACCGCTCTTGAGACTCGCATAGGCCAGCGTGAGGAGAGTATCGATCGACGCGCAGAGTCATTGGACAAGCGCGAGCATCAACTCTCTTCGGTCCAAGGCCAGATCACCAAGCGTGAGAAGGACCTCGAGCAGATGATCGAGGATGAGAATGAGCGTCTGGAGAGTCTCGCAGGGATGACCGGTGATGAGGCCAAAGCAGTCCTCATGAGCCGTATTCAAGATGACGTCAAACACGAGGCTGCGTCTTACATTCGCGAGGCCGAAGCGCGCGCTCGCGAAGAGGCCGACAAGAAGGCACGCAACATTGTCGGCATCGCTATCCAGCGCGTCGCGGCTGATCATACTGCAGAATCCACGGTGAGCGTGGTCCATATCCCGAGTGACGATATGAAGGGCCGGATCATCGGTCGCGAGGGCCGCAACATCAGAGCGTTCGAGCAGCTCACCGGTATCAACCTAATCATCGATGACACGCCGGAGGCCGTGATCCTATCTAGCTTCGATCCGGTCCGTCGCGAAATCGGACGCATAACGCTGGAGTCGGCGATTGCGGACGGCCGAATTCACCCAGCGCGCATAGAGGAGCTATTCAACAAGGCTGAAGCTCAGGTCGCGCAGCAGGTTCAGGAAGCAGGCGAGCAGGCAGCCTTCGACAGTGGCGTCCACGGATTGCACGCCGAGATTATCCGCACCCTTGGTCGCCTGAAGTACCGCACGAGCTATGGCCAGAATGTACTCAAGCACTCGCTTGAAGTCGCGCATCTGGCCGGAGTCATGGCCACAGAGTTGGGCGTCGACGTCAAGTTGTGTATCCGTGCTGGCCTGCTTCACGACTTGGGTAAGGCCATCGACCACGAAGTCGAGGGTCCTCACGCTGTCATAGGTGCTGATCTCGCTCGTCGCATGAATGAGCCCAAGGCAGTTCTTCACTGCATTGAGGCGCACCACGCAGATGTGGAGCCGACTACCGTCGAGGCCGTCCTCATCCAGGCCGCAGACGCCATATCCGCTGCTCGTCCGGGCGCGCGTCGCGAAACGCTGGAAAGCTACATCAAGCGTCTTGAGAAGCTTGAAGCTGTTGCTGAGAGCCATCCCGGGGTTGAGAAGTGCTACGCGATGCAGGCAGGACGCGAGATTCGCGTCATGGTAAAGCCCGACCAGATCAAAGACTCGGACGCGGTCGTGCTCGCTCGCGATATCGCCAAGCAGATCGAAGAGGAGCTTGAGTATCCCGGTCAGATCAAGGTCATGGTCATACGTGAGAGCCGTGCGGTCGACTACGCCAAATAGACGAATGTCGGGTGTCTGCTTTTCTGATACAAATGATGGGCCGCCTGCGGGCGGCCCGTTTTCCATTGCTGGACACCACTCAAGCCTGTTGAATCTGTAGACTGGATGACATGACAACTGACAAAGACAACCTGATCGATCTCGTCTCCTCCGTTTCGGGCGATACGTACTTGAAAGTGGAAGAGAATCTCGGAGACGGTTTTGTGCGTCTTCGCGTCTCTGAGGCTGAGCGCCGACAGGCCAAACACGACATTCGCTCCTTCGAGGACATTGTGGTCGAGTTGCTCCGCAATGCCCGCGACGCCCACGCGCAACGTATCTTCGTTGCGACCACCCGTGACGGCGACATTAGGTCGCTCGCCATGATCGATGATGGTGTTGGCGTACCTGATGGGATGCAGGAGAGGATCTTCGAGCCGCGAGTCACCTCAAAGCTTGAGACAATGGTGATGGATCGTTGGGGTGTCCATGGGCGGGGGATGGCTTTGTTCAGCGTTCGCTCCAACGTTTCCAAGATCGCTGTCGCCGCTTCAGGCACGCACAAAGGGGCCTCGATCGTTGTAAGTTCCGACTCCACCGTCTTGTCTGAACGTGCCGATCAGTCTTCCTGGCCTGCTGTCGAGAAAGACGATTCCGGAATCCTGCGAGTCGCACGTGGTCCACACAATGTCATTCGTCGCGTTCTGGAGTTCGCATGCGAGCATCCGGAGGTCGACGTCTTTTTGGGCTCGCCTGTGGAGGTGCTGTCCACTCTATTCAAACTAGCCAAGGACGCACCTGACACTTCCGAGTTGCTGTTCTGCGATGATGTTGAGCGCCTCGCCGTGTGGCAGCGGCCGGGTGCTGCCACGGATGCCGCAGATCTTGTCGACATCGGCGAGTCAATCGGTCTGTCAGTGTCCGAGAGGACCGCACACAGGATACTGGCATCTGAGCTGGGCTCATTGGACTCGGTAATTTCGCTTGCGACCACCGAGGAGGAACCGATGCGGCCCAGCGGTCCGGATATCTACAAGGATAGGCGCGGACTCAAGATACATCACAGCGACATGACGGAGTTCAAGCGAGAGATCACCATGGCTTTCGACCGATTGGCAGAACGATACTACGTCCATCTGCGCGATGAGCCTCGAGTGAGCGTAGGACGTGATGGGATCACTGTAAGGTTCGACATTGACAAGGAG
>JAURYZ010000196.1 GCA_030653635.1 Coriobacteriia bacterium
CGCCATGACGAAGTGGTGCGCCGGTTGCCACTTCTCGCTCACCCCACCGCTCGGTGGCGAGCATTACGCCAACGATTACAACTTCGGCAGCCACATCCAGGGCTCTGCCAACGCCTCATACGCGAATCCGATGGCCACCTACACGGGTCGAGTCGCATGGAAGGACTCCACCCAGTGCATGTCTTGCCATGCCAGTCAGTACCAAGTGGCAGGCCAGTGGCCCCACATGACCGATGGAGTCCGCTTCCTGGTTGAGGCATCCTCATCGGTCGCGGCGACCGCGCCGGCCAGCGCGAGCAACGCCGATGGCGTGTGCTTGCGTTGTCACCGCGATAACGCCGACAACGGCGTGGGCCAAGGATACTAGCGCGAGCCAGTGCGTCCGGCTATACGCTCCAAGAGCGTGTGTGGCGCAGTGATTCCATCACTCGGTGTCGTCGACGGGATCGTCGGACTCAGGATTATCAAATGAACCGCGACGCGGAGAAGCGACAGCCATAAGGATGACCGCGATGAGAAGCCCGAGAGCAACAGATGCCAGCATCAGAAGCAGGGTGGCTTTTGGGTCGTCGGCTGGGTGCGCCAAGACGTCGATTAGGCGTTGTGTCGCTAGCTCCACGTGCCCTCCTACTCGCAGTCCGGCTCAATCTTCCAGTGGTAGAGTGATTCGCTCATGCTATCAGAATCCGTCCCACTCGATGCCGCTCGCGCCTAGGGGCAACTGCGGCCCTAAACTTGCTGTAGGCATAGGCAAAGGTGTCCCGCGCCTCGTTCCGATCCAGCTTGTGGAGGCTTCATGAATCTCAGCGAAATGTGGACGAGCAGAAGCGCCAGGATTGTGACGACATTCGTGGCGGCGGTCGCCATCGGCCTTGGGTTGTGGTCTGTCCTTGCGGCTTCTGGCGACGCGCCACAGTGGCTGCCGCCGTTTCCCGGCACGAGCGCTCAAGCCAGCTCAGGCTCTTCCAGCGCGCCTGGACCAGACGGCACCCCGGAGATGGCCGCAGCTCCGCTTACGCCTGCCAAGTCGAGCGCGACAGACCCGAGCGCATCTACGGGTGACCCCGCGGACGATCCGGCCAAACCGAGTGACACCAATGATCCGGCCGTGGCCAAGCCTGGCGCAACGATGACTTTACGCATTTTGCTGTGGAACGACACCGAGAGCAAAGCCCCCAAGAATCTTGAAGTTGCCGTCGGCGCGGTCACATGGATTCCAGCCAATCCAACCGTTCCTAGCCAGTCCGGCGACCTTGCGGGCCTTGCGGTGGGCAAGGATCTCCAGCTTGAGCTCTATCCCGACGGACGCACGGGCAAGAAGCTTGTGGTCACCATCAGACTCACCCCGGAGATGCGATCGGGTTCTGATGCCGACGCGGTCCATGTCGAGATCCGCGACGATTCTGTACGCGTGCTCGGTACGCCGGTAGAGAACTTCGACGTGACGGCGAAACGCTGACGAGCCAATCAGGAGGACGCGCGTGATTAAGCAGGCACACAGGCTCACGGTTCTGCTGGTCACATGCGCGCTCGTGATGGGAATGGTGGCTCCGAACGTCTCGTTCGGCGCGATACCCGGTTCCTACTATTCGGTGGCCGTATGGCCCGATGTTCCCGGCTCATTCGCTGCCCCTGGTGACATCTCCGTAGCCGCAAGCGGCGACGTCTATGTCGTCGATTCCTCCAACTGCCGCGTCAAGCGCATGTCTTCCGCAGGCGCTGTCGTGGGTGTCTGGGGATCGAGGGGCACAGCGACCGGCCAGTTCAGCGATCCGCAGGGCGTCACCGTGCTTCCATCAGGTCGCCTCGTGGTCGCGGATACCGGCAACAACAGACTGCAGCTGTTTGAGGCCGACGGTACCTACGTTGCCACATGGGGCGGCCCAGGTACCGGCAGTCTCCAGTTCAGTGCTCCCTCGGGACTCGGGTCGGATGCGTCTGGCAACGTCTACGTCGCCGACTCTGGAAATGGACGCATCCAAAAGATCTCCTCGGCAGGTGTGTTTGTGGCGAGCATCGGGTCCTATGGACCGGGCAACGGCCAGCTCGACAACCCGCGCGACGTCGCCATCGACGCTGGCGGCAGCATCTACGTCGCAGATACAAACAATCGCAGGATCGAGAAGTTCAACGCCGCAGGCGCCTACACGACATATTGGGGCCCGGTCGAAGTGGGCGGGAACACCTACTCCCGATACAGCGCGCCATCGGGCATAAGCGTCGATTCCGCGGGCAACCTGTTTGTGATCGACTCGGGTGGCATGCGCTACACGCCTTCGGACCCCTCCAGCCTCACGTACTTCGTGGAGCGCTGCGGACCCACGGGTACGATTATCTCCCAGTGGGGATCTGCGGGAACCACTTCGGGCAAGTTCGTCTCTCCCCGAGGAGTGTTTGCACGGCCAGGCGGCGGGGTCTACTCGGCTGATACGGGCAACAACCGCGTGCAGGTACTGTCTGCGGCAGGCGCCGTCGATGCGATATGGTCCGGCCGAGGAACGGCTCCCGGCACGCTCGATAGCCCGCAGGGCGTCGCGATGGATGCGACAGGCCAGGCGTTCGTGGCCGACACTCTCAATAATCGCATCCAGGTGTTCGACGCGAGCGGTGTGTTCGTCCGTACGTTTGGCGCAAGCGGGACCGGCAACGGACAGTTCAATGCGCCCACAGATGTGGCGATGGCGTCCTCCGGCAACGTGCTTGTCGTGGATCGGGGCAACAACCGCATCCAATCATTCACCCCGGCAGGGGTCTGGGTATCGAGTTTCGGCACCGCTGGTGCTGGCGCCGGGCAGTTCTCGGGGCCGGAGGGAATCGGCGTGGACGCTTCGGGCAATATCTACGTGGCAGATACCGGCAACGTTCGGATGCAGAAGTTCTCCTCGGCAGGGGCATGGAGCATGACGGTTGCCGGGACCGTTCCGGTGCCCCTGGAGGCGCCTGTCGATGTGGCCACCGATGCCTCGGGGAACGTCTTTTTGCTGGATCGGACCATGGCTCGCGTGCGGGTCTATGACAGCGCGGGCGCTTTTGTGCGCACCATCGGTTCGCCGGGTGCGACAGACGGTCAGTTCTCCCAGCCCACAGGTATCACCGTCAGTGGCGGCAGTGTGTTCGTATTCGACAGTGGTAACGCCCGCATCCAGCGACTCACCACCGCAGGCGTGTTCGAGACCAAGTTTGGGACGTTCGGCGGCGGCACAGGCGAGCTGGCTTGGCCCTCCAAGGGCGTGGTTGATTCGCTGGGCCGCGTGATCGTGGCCGAGAGGGACAATCATCGGCTGCAGGTGTTTTCGTACGACGGCACGGCGCCTGAGACGACGCTGACCGGGTTCGTGAACTTCCTGACCTACAATGCCCCGGTGACGATGAGTCTCACCGCGACGGACTCGGCCTCCGGCGTCACGGGGATCTTCTACACGATCAACGCCGGGGTCACCACCACGTACACCGCACCGGTGTCCATCGCGGCAGAGGGTCTTAATACGATTCGATACTGGGCGGTCGATCGCTCAGGCAATGTTGAGGGCACAAAGACAGCGCGCGTGACGATCGACACCACCCCGCCGTCTGGCACGTTCGAGGTGGCGGGCGGCGCTGATTTCGTGGCTACAACCACCGTAGATGCTGTCGGGATATTCGCAGACGCGGTTGATATGCGATTCACAACCACCGGGATCTGGCCGGCGAGCTTCGATGCCTACACGTCTGTGCGGACACTCACGCTGGCCGGCGAGGGCACCCACACCGTGCGTGCGCAGTATCGCGACAGCGCGGGCAACACGGCCTCCGTACAAGACACGGTGACCGTCGATCTGACAGCTCCTTCAAGCGTCGCCACCCTGTCGGCCGCAGGCTGGTC
>JAURYZ010000217.1 GCA_030653635.1 Coriobacteriia bacterium
AGCCGGTGCCTGAGTGCGTCTTCTACTACGTCTGGCACGAGTCCTTTGACCGAGCCACCGTGCCTAGCAATCTCTTTTACTGCCGAGGAACTCAAATACATATACTCCGGAATGGCCATTATGAACATGGTCTCGATACGCTTGTCGAGACGGTAGTTCAGCTGTGCCATCTGGAACTCGCGCTCGAAATCAGTGACGGCTCGAAGTCCCTTTATAATCGCCGTCGCGCCGACCTCATGTGCGAAATCCACCAATAGGTTATCAAAAGCTCGCACTGATACGTTAGAGCGATGCTTCGTGGCCCTTGAGATCATCTCAACGCGTTCCTCTATGGAGAACAGTGGGCCCCCGCCTTTGTCAGGCGAGTGTGCTACACCCACGACGAGTTCATCGAGCAAAGTGGCCGCGCGCTCGATGATATCGAGGTGACCAGAGGTGACCGGGTCGAATGTTCCCGGACACAACCCTCGCCTCATGCGCCCTCCTCGTCTTCATAGATCCCAATCGAAACCGCTGTGTCGCCATAACACTTCGAGCCCAGTTCGGACACCATCTCGGGCCACAGCGCCGATCGATCGGCCGAGTGCTCCCAGACCACGATGGCTCCCATCATCAAAACGCCCGATTGGACCAAAGACGCAACAAGCCCCCTGACCTCGGACTTGTCGATTCTATAGGGAGGGTCGAGAAAGAGCAACGCGAACGGCGCGCCGGGCAGTGACCCCCTGTGTGCAAGGGCGAACATGTCCTTTGCCACGACTTGAGTCGTGTCCGTGATCCTAAGTGAGTCGAGATTGCCGCGCAGAGCTTGGAGTGCGGCCTTCTCGTTCTCAACGAATGTCGCGCGCGCCGCCCCTCGCGAGATCGCTTCAATTCCCAACGTACCCGTCCCGGCAAACGCATCAAGGACACCCACACCTTCGATTGCGCCCAAAGAAGCCAGCCTGCTGAAGAGAGCCTCGCGGACGCGATCCGCGGTCGGTCGCGTGGTAAGACCCTTCGGGGCCCGCAGGATTCGTCCCTTGTGTGTGCCCGCTATCACCCTCATCCGCTGCTCACCCACGTCCATGCCGCGCCGAAGCGGCGTCTGACCTCCTCGGCGAGCGGGCCATGCTCAAGTCGCTCAAGGTTGGGGTCGGACTCGATGATGCTGACGGCATCGGCACGCGCGGTATCAAGCAACTCGCCGTCAGCCGACAATGAAGCGAGCTTGAGCTCCGGCAAGCCATGCTGACGATCTCCAAGGATCTGACCTTCTCCACGTAGCACTAGGTCCTGTTCTGCGAGAACGAATCCATCTTCCGTGGACACAATCGCCTGCATGCGCGCCTTACCTTCAGGGGTCTTGGGATCGGCGAACAACATCAAAAGCCCGGAATGTTCTCCTCTGCCTATCCGCCCTCTGAGTTGATGAAGCTGCGCTAAGCCGAAACGATCGGCGTCCTCAATTATCATCACCGTGGCATTCGGGACATCGATACCGACCTCGATTACGGTGGTTGATACAAGCACGTCGATCTCGCCGGCACGGAAGCGCTTCATAACCGACGCCTTTTCTGAGGGCTTCATCCGACCGGTCAGTAGTCCGACTCGCAACTCCGGAAAGACGCGTTTGGCCAAGCGATCGGCCTCGTTCACGGCGGCCTTTGCCTGCGCGGTGTCGGACTCGTCGACCAAAGCACACACGATGTACGCCTGCCGACCCTTGGCGACCGCCGCACTGACGCGCTTGTAAGCGCGCTCGCGGCCCGTCATGTGAACTAGTTCCGTGGTTCGGGTTCCAGCCGTATTTGGACGTTCGCGAAGATATGAAGTGGCTAGGTCGCCGTACAAGGTGAGTGCGAGTGTGCGCGGAATCGGTGTTGCAGTCATGACTAGCAGATCGGCCGATGCCCCCTTGTTGCGAAGTCCCAGCCTCTGCCCCACCCCGAAACGGTGCTGCTCATCAACGATGACTAGCGTGAGCCGGTGAAAATCGACCTTTGCGTCGAGCAGAGCATGTGTGCCGAACAGCACGCCAAGCGCACCTGTGCGGGCGACGTCGAGCGTCACACTCCGTTCGGATGCCGGCGTTGAGCCGGTGAGGAGGGCCCAACTGACTTTCGCAGCGTCGAGTAATGGTCCGACCTTCTCGGCATACTGCTGCGCCAGGATCTCGGTGGGCGCCATCATTGCGGCCTGTGAGCCCGTATCAACCGCCGCGCAAAGCGCATGTGCTGCGACCAGCGTCTTGCCGGTTCCGACATCACCCAAAAGCAGGCGGTTCATGGGCTCGCAAGCTGCCATGTCGCCAAGTATCTCGTCAATCGCACACGACTGATCGCCGGTGGGCTCGAACGGTGAGGTATCACGCAAAGCGGCCAGTGCGGGCCCGTCGATCACGTGCGAGATTCCTGGGGTTTCCCGGGTGAGCCGATGACGCCTTTGGCACATGCCGAGCTGCAGGCACAAGAGCTCCTCGTACGCGAGACGGGTTCGAGCCTTGTCCGAATCAGCGGCGCTTCGGGGAAAGTGGATATCGCGCAGCGCCGGAGCCAGTCCGATAAGATCGCGCCCAATTCTCAAGTGAGCCGGCAGGAAGTCCGGCACATCCCCAACATCTTCAAGGGCACTGCCAATAAGACGCCGCATCCAGTTGGTCGATAGCCCCTCGGTCGTGCGATGCACCGGGACTATTCGCGCAGCACTATTGTCCGAGTCCTCGACACCGAGCTTCTCAACGAAGGGGTTACGTATCTGCTTCAAACCATATTCAAGCGTCGCCGTGCCCGCGAACGCCACTCTCTCATCTCGGACGAATCGACTGGCCATGTAGGGCTGGTTGAACCATATGCCGAGTAAGACCCCGGTGCCGTCCACGATAGCCACCTCGACGATGGACAACCGAGGCTTGGGCTTCTTGATCTTGATGTCGTGGACGCGTCCCACCACCGTGACCTCGGTGCCGGGCTTGACCTGCAACAGCGACACCACAGCGGTCAAATCCACATAGCGGAATGGATAGTGCTGCAACAGATCACGAATGCTGAGGATGCCAAGGCGACCCAGCGCCTCTGCCCGCGTGCTATCGACGTAGCGTGCCGCGGAGACGTCAAGATCCCACGCAGCGAGCGATGCTACCCTCGAGTGCTCCGCCGCTGTTGCCATCGGGATGCCTATCGGATGTGATAGTAAGCGCAGCCGACCGTGCGTGGTCCGGCATACGTGCCGATGACTGAACCGATCAGGCCGACGCTCTCCAACTCATAGTCGACACCAGCCGAATCCAATGCAGCACGCAACTCCTCGGCAAGCTCAGGAGCGCACGAGCTCAGAGTGGATACCCGCAAGCGACCGTTCGCGAGCGCGTCGGCGGCCATGTGTCGCGCAAGCTCCGCAATAGCCTTGTGAGTCCCTTTGACCTTCTTGAACGGCTCGATGATACCGTCTGAGTTGAACGTGAGGATGGGCTTGATGTTCAGGACCGACGCTGCAAGTCCTTGAGCTTTGCCTGCACGCCCGCCCTTGACCAAGTACTCCAAAGTGTCAAGCACGAAGAAGAGCGAGACATCATCCGTGACCTGCTGGGCGACACGCGCAATCTCGGCCGCATCGGCACCAGCATCACGCGCCTCGACTGCGGCCTTGACGACCAGTGCTGTAGCCTGCGAGACCTTCTTTGTGTCAATCACATGGACCGGTATCGGCGAATCCTTGGCAGCCATTGTGGCGGACTCGAACGTGCCCGAAAGGGCACCGGTCAGGTGAATGGAAACGATTTGGTCGCAACCCGCGTCGGCAAGACGCGCATATGCGGCCGCAAACTCGGCAGGAGACGGCTGAGAGGTCTTGGGGAGCTGCGTCGCCGCAATCAGGCGCTCGTAGAACTCAGCTGGATCGATGTCAACCCAATCCAGAACGGTCTCATCGCCAAACAAGACCTTGAGCGGGACCATGACCACGTCATGGGCGTCATACCAAGCCAATTCTAGGTCGGACGTGCTGTCGCAAACGATCCCTACACCTGACATGAGTACCCCTTTGATTGCCTACTCCACCGACACGATCACGGGATAGAGCGGTTGCTCTCCCCTGTGGGATTCGACCTCTACCGAGGAGAACTCCTCGGAAATCCTTGCCTTCAGCGCTTCAAGTAGAGCGTCTGAGAAGTCCTCACCCGCAAGCAGGGTCACCGTCTCACCCTGGCCAAGAATGACGCGCAGCAATTCGACCGCAACATCGCTG
>JAURYZ010000220.1 GCA_030653635.1 Coriobacteriia bacterium
GACCACTTCTTCGATACCGTCGAACTTGGCCGTCGGCCGCACAGTGATGCGGGGGTACAGATCGTTCTCATTGAGCTCGAAGGATGCGACCTCGCCAACGAGTAGCCCCTTGGGATAGACGCCACCCATGCCCGAAGTGAGGATAATGTCGCCCACGGTCAAGGTGGTCTCCCTGCTCACGTACTCCATGCTCAGTCGGCCCTCGATGGAGCCGCGAGCCACACCCTCGGCCCGGGTTGATTGGATTAGGGCAGCCACGCCGCTTCTCTGATCGGTGATCAAGCGGACCTTCGCGGAGTGCTCGGTCACCTCCACGGTCTGGCCGAGGAGCCCCTCTGGGGCGAGCACAGGCATGCCAGGCTTGACCCCGTCCGCGGCTCCACGATCGATGAGTAGCGTGCCTTCCCATGCACTCGGGGGCCTCCCGATCACACGCGCGCCGAGAGAATCCAGCTTCGCGGCCTCAACAAAGCCGACGATCTTCTGTAGTCGCTGGTTCTCCAGACGTGCCTCTTCGAGTTCAGCAACACTCGCCCGCAGCTCAGTGTTCTGCTGCCGCAAGGCATCGATCTCCTCGCGAGACACGCCAAGGCCCCCGAAAAAATTGCGTGTGGCCAGAAGGGGCGTAAACAGCCAATCGCCGGCAGCAGAAATCGGTGCCGCCATGACCTGAGTGCCTCTTCTCATGGAATGCAAAGCACCACGGTCTCCCTCGCGGAAGTAAACCGTGGTGGCAATGAGTGAGACGATGACCAGCGCGGCAAGCAGCACCACGCCGTTGCCGCGTCGCTCGGAATCAGGCATGCGCATTGGCAAGCGATCAGCTCCGTTGGGGTCTAGCGGGCCCCGGTGAGGACCTTCTTGAGCGCGTCGATCTCTTCGAGAGCCATCGCCGAACCATCCACCACGTTCGTCAATGCGTTCTCTGAGACGTGAACTGGCATACCCGTCTCATGCTTCAGGCGTTCATCGAGACCACGCAGAAGCGCGCCGCCGCCCGTGAGCACGATGCCGTATTCCATCAGATCACTCGCGAGCTCGGGGGGTGTTTGCTCCAATGTTGATTTCACTGCGGCGATGATGGCCGCCAATGGCTCCTCGATCGCCTCGCGGATCTCTTCTGACTCAATGGAGATCGTGCGAGGCAGACCGGTCGCCAGATCGCGACCGCGAACCTCAACATCAACCTCTTCGAGCAAAGGCCACGCGCTGCCGATCTCGAACTTGATCTCCTCGGAAGTACGCTCGCCGATGAGCACGTTATACACGCGCTTCACATGAGCGACGATGGCATCGTCGAACTCGTCGCCCGCGATGCGAATCGACTGCGCAACCACGATGCCTCCAAGGGAGATGACCGCGACCTCGGTGGTTCCGCCGCCGATGTCGACGACCATGTTGCCGGTTGGCTCTTGGATGGGCAGTCCCGCGCCGATGGCTGCGGCCATCGGTTCCTCGATCAGGTAGGCCTGACGAGCGCCTGCCTGCATCGTCGCCTCGAACACCGCGCGCTTCTCGACCTCAGTTACACCCGATGGAACACACACGACCACGCGTGGCTTGGGCTGCCAAGGGAATCGCTTCACGCGCGTCTTATTGATGAAATAGCGCAGCATGGACTCAGTGACTTCAAAATCGGCGATAACGCCGTCCTTAAGCGGCCTGATGGCCACGATGCTACCGGGGGTCCGACCGAGCATGCGCTTAGCTTCGATGCCAACAGCCAATACGCGCTTGGTATCCTTCTCGACCGCGACGACGGAAGGCTCGATGAGCACGATTCCACGACCGCGAACGGAGACAAGTGTATTAGCTGTGCCGAGGTCGACGGCCATGTCGCCGCCCCAGGAGTTGAAGAACATATCGATTAGCGACACTGTCGCTGACTCTCCTTCCGCAGTCGGGCAGTGCTGCCCGACTGGTCAAGCGTTAATGGCACACAGTGCCGAACGCATAGCAAAACAGCACGGCGGCATGAAATGGCCGCCTGCCAGTCGTACGAACAGCGCAAGTGTAGCACAGCCCATGTCTAGGCCCGCTTACAGAACAGCAACATTGCGCAGGTAGAAGGCCTGTCGACTACATAAGTCCCAAATCCCGCAGACTCGCGTGCTCTCCACCATCGCCGATTATCACGTGGTCAAGAAGCTCAATTCCCAAAACGTCACCGGCTTTCACTAGTCTTCGGGTGAGCTGGATGTCGGCCCCACTTGGGGTCGGATCGCCGCTCGGGTGGTTGTGGACCGCCACCACGGAGGCGGCTGAGAGGCGCACAGCCTCTTTGAACAGCTCCCGGGGATGCACGATAGACGCGTTCAAACTCCCCACAGACACCTCGACCAACTTGAGCAGATGATTCCGAGTGCTCAAGGGTAGCGCCCAAAAGTGCTCCCTGTGTGAGCCGCGCAAGCGAGGCCAACACAGCTGCAAGACATCCTCAGGTGTCGAGATGACCGGTCGGTCATCGCTGCGCCAGCTGCTCGCCCGTCTGCTCATCTCCAAACATGCTAGGACTCGCGCGGTTTTCACCGGGCCGATTCCGGGCACGCAGGAGATTTCCTCGGCAGACATTTTCCACAGGTTCCCCGGAGTGACACACGTGTCTAGAATCGATCGTCCAGCTGCGTCGACACCGCCCATTACGATCGCCAACAGCCCCTCGTCGGTCACTGACTCAGCGCAGCCGGACAACAACAAATCACGGGATGTGACACTCCCACCCACCGGTCGAGGCGCCATGCGCCCCACCTCCTCGCTTTAGGCCAAAGAAACGTAGCGCGAGGGGACTCGAGCAAGCAGGAGACGGGCGGAGTACCCGATCATGAGCCCGGAAACCAGGCTGAAGGCCAATGAAACTGGCATCAGGAGCAGGGGCGCAAAACTGCCGGCCAGCAAACAGGCGACTATCAATTGACCGACCACGTGCGCAGCTGACCCGCCCAGCGACCAGCCGACGACCGAAAACGCATCGCGGCCAAGGCCGAACAACAGCCACATGGCGAACCACGCGGCAACGGCGCCGCCAGCGGAGAGCAGACCAGTAGGGCCCCCTAGAGTCCCGGCGGCCAAGCCGACCAAGATCACGCGCGCCAAGCTGATTCGAAGTGCACTGGCGGGACCCAAGGAAGCGAGCGCCAGGAGCACGGCGAGGTTCGCCAGCCCCAGACGGAGTCCGGGCACGGGTAGCGGCGGAACCAATAGGCTCTCAACTAGACCCAGCGTCACGGCAAGCGCGAGAAGCGATGATTCGAAGGCGAGTCTGAAGACCTCAGCGCGAGACCGCATCCAGCTCACCTCTGTTGGTCAGTCGCTCCATTACAACGCTCACACCGTTGGGCGCACAGACGATGGGCTTCGAGGCGCTAAGTGCCCCAGCTCTAACGCAGATCTG
>JAURYZ010000230.1 GCA_030653635.1 Coriobacteriia bacterium
AGGCCGATGTGTGGAAGACCTCCGGCCACTGGGACAACTACCGAGAGAACATGTACTTCTTCCAGGTCGATGAGGGTGATGGCCGTGTGAACGACTACGGTATCAAGCCCATGAACTGCCCCGGTCACATCATGATCTACAACAACGAGCTGCGTTCCTATCGCGACCTGCCCTGGCGCTTGTTCGAGTTCGGCACGGTGTATCGCCACGAGCTGTCCGGTGTCATGCATGGGCTTATGCGCGCTCGCGGCTTCACTCAGGACGACGCTCATATATTCTGCACTCCCGAGCAGGTCCACGACGAGGTCATCGCAATGCTCGATCTCATCGACTACGTGAACGGTGTGTTCGGATTCGAGTACACTGCCGAGGTCTCCACCAAGCCCAAGAAATCTATCGGTTCCGATGAGATGTGGGCAATCGCGACCGACGGCCTCAAGGGCGCTTTGGACGCCCGCGGTATGGAGTATGAGATTAATGAGGGTGACGGCGCCTTTTACGGTCCCAAGATCGACATCAAGCTTCGTGATGCGATCGGACGCACATGGCAGACCGGAACTATTCAGGTCGATTTCAATAATCCCGAGCGCTTCGATATGACCTATCGCACCGCCGAGAACACCGAGGCCCGCCCGTTCATGCTGCATCGCACGATTCTGGGCAGCATGGAGCGGTTCCTCGGCATCCTGATTGAGCACTACGCCGGCGCTTTCCCGGTTTGGCTTGCGCCGGTCCAAGCCGTGCTCGTGCCAATTGCGGATCGCCATATCGAGTACGCACAGAGCGTGGTTGCGCGCCTGGCCGCAGCTGGGCTGCGCGCCGAGGTGTATGCGGACAACGAGCCGATGCGGGTCAAGATCGCCAAGGCCCAGCAGCAGAAGGTTCCCTACATGCTGATAGTCGGTGACAAGGAGATCGAGGCCGATTCGGTCGGTGTGCGTGAGCGCACCGGCGGGGATGTAGGAGCGATGGGCGTGGCCGATTTCGTTAAGAAACTGGCGGGCGAATCTACGGTCTAGGGTTTCCATCTTGGGTCTTCATCGGGTTCCCTGTGTGTCTTACGCAGAAGACGCCCCCACCGATGTGTGATTACATGGATGGAAGAATTATGGTTAGACGCGCAAAGGGGTTGTCTTGAGCACGAACTGGCGTCGATTCACCGTAGCGAGCGGCAACGCGATTGTTGCTATTGCCGCGTTCTACCTTGCGTTGGGCCTTCCTGCGCGGTTCGGCAACAGCGAACTCATATCGAAGTTCCAGTATCGATACGAGACCCCAGGAACAGCCGGACTGATCACGGCTGTTGTTCTGGGAGTGGTCTTGGCTGTCCTCCAGTCGCGCTGGCTCGACCGTCGCCCGGAGGAGGTGTTCGCCTTGGCGCTGGCGCTCCTGCCGTCGGCCATCGTGGGCATCATCGCGCTCCTCAGGTTCGTGCACGTCACGCCTGCCGTGGTTGCAGACGAGGGCTTGTTCGTCTACTTCAGCGCGATGAGCACCGCCGTCTCCACCGCCACCATGTGCGGTGCCGCCGCCGCTGTCTTGCTCATGATGGCAGCGATCAACATGCGCGTGGGCCAGCCAGGCAAAGTTGGCGTCTAACAAGCGCTTCAACCTGATGCGCGCATGATGTCGCATAATGGAAGCGCAAGCGCACAGGTTAAGCGCAACACGTTAGACGGTCGCCGTACTGCTGGGGAGGAACAATCGAGTCGCTGCTGAGGCGTTCCAAGGAGCTCAAGTCTGAGCTGGGGGTGCACTTCGCGCTGCAGCCAGCAGATACGTCCAAGCGCGCCAGGGCGACTCGCCAGCTGTTCTCGATCGCCTTCGAGCATGGCGACAGTGTTCGTATTCTTATTGAGGCCAGCAACTACACTTCGGCGTTCGGTCTGGTTCGGCTTCAATACGAGGCACTCGTTCGCGGATTCTGGCTGTCTCTAGTCGCCTCGGAAGACGAGGTCGCTCACATTGGTCGCGACCTATCTGTGGACGGGGTCGAGCGTCTTCCCATGACGTTAGAGATGCTCAAGTTATTGCGCGGCAATGCACCCGGCGGAGTGATGGTCGCGCTGGAGGACTTTCGCGAGAAGTCTCTGAAGCCCCTGAACTCATTTGTGCACTCAGGAGGTCATGCCTATCAGCGCGCTGGAGGCGGCTATCCGGAGGCACTCGTATCGCAGGTGCTCGTGGCATCAAACGGTCTGCAATGGGTCTGCGCACTCGAGGTTGCTGCGCTGGCGGATGACGCCAATGCGGCAGTCCGGCTACATGGGATTCGGACAACATTCGCGGACTGTTTGCCTGCGAGCGCCGTCTAACAATGGCTTCAACCTGACGGCCAGGAGGTAGACTGACCTGAGGGCGCCTGCGCCGCAGGTTAAGCCAAACACGTTAGTGAGACGGATGAACCGCGAAGAAGCTGAAGCCGTACTTAACGACCAGCTCTCGAAATCCCGCGCGCGTGGGTACGAGGGGTTCCTTGCCCTGTTGGGCGAGCCTGACGTGCTCACCGTTTCTGGTCCCTCAGGTCGCGAGTACCAGGTTGAGGTCGAGGCGTTTTGGGATGTCGGTCCCGAGGGCGACATCCGCGTCGTGGGAATGATTGACGACGGCGGGTGGCGTTCGTTCGTCCCGCTGACGTCGAGCTTCATCATGCGGCCGGACGGTACCACTGTGGGATGACGGCCGCTCACTAACAATGGCTTCAACCTGACGGCCAGGAGGTAGACTGACCTGAAGGCGCCTGCGCCGCAGGTTAAGCCAAACACGTTAGATGCACCATGCGAAGGGGCAACGGCAGCGCCTAACATCCTGCTCATGGCGCAGCAAGGCCGGCAGGAAGCGTTGCTCTCCCGCCGGCCTTGCTCATGTCGGCTGCTACGGCTTCTCGGCCGAGATCGCAGCCTTGTATACGGCTTTCACAACGTCGGGGGAGAAGAAGTCGCGCGCCAGGGAGCTTGGATCGAGCTGCTCGAAGAGCTGCAGTGTGGCCTGCTTTGAAATGACTACGGTCCCGTTCTCGAGTTCCACAGTCGACGTCAGAGACCAAGTCCCAACTCGATAGTCTGACTTGCGCATCGTCAAGATCTCGACGGATTCGCCCCCGCCCTCCCCGTCGACCTTGTTCTCGATGACCCAATACTCTTCGTCATCGATCATCTTGGTACCTGTGACTTTCGCGCTGTCGTCGGCAATCATGGAGCGCATGTCTCTGACCCACTGGTCTACGGTCGTCCCAAAGGGCCTGTTCGCGTCGTCATCAAGCAGAACCGGCTTGTAGCGAGGACCAGTCAAGAGAGTCACCTTGCGGCGATCGGCTTCAACACTCAGTACTTCCAGCGATCCGTCGCCGATGTTCACGAACTCCTCTCGGGTTCGTTTCCCGTCAGCATCGGCCCAAACCGACCAGCGCTGGTTCACGTCGGCGCGGGGGTCGCACTCGGGATCGCTCTCTATCCCTCGCTGCCTCATGGTGAGCGCCAGCTCCATGTGGGTCACCCGGCCGTCAACGTAGAAGTTCAGTGCGTCCGTGGCTCGCTCTCGAGCGAACGCGGGAGTTTGGAGATGGCCTGGGGCCAGCATTGTCGCAAGGGTTACTGCAGCTGCGACTAGGGTGAGTGCGACTGCGACTAGCCACCGACGCTTGGGGTTCCGCGCTCCGGGACCAGCGAGATGACGGGCTTTCTCTGCCATGTTCTCGACTTCGGAATCGGCCGGTATGCCTGGTGCCCATTCGACTAGTCTGGAGTCACGCGCTCCGCGCTGCTCTCTCTCACTCATGTTCGACACCTCCGTGGTGTGGGTTGATCGAAGTGAACTGTTCTGCGTCTCGCAACTGTGCGAGGGCGCGGTACACGGTCTTCTTCGTGGCGGCCTCGCTACGGCCGATTATGCGAGCCACCTGTGCGAAAGGGCGGTCTTCGATGACGCGGAGGTAGACTGTCAGGCGCTGATTGGGGCCAAGGGGCTCAAGCAGCTCGGCTAGGTCCGTCGTGTACTCCGGGTCAATCGAACTCTGAGCAGAGCGACCGAGTTGTGGAAGCAACGAGCGCCATCGTGACGCGCTTCGTTGATGTGATCGGACCAGGTTTCGCGCGACGGTGAATAGCCATGCTTCCACCTTGTCGCCTTTCACCCCGTCTCCACTCTGGAGGAAGCGTGCGAAGGTCTCGGCGGCGATATCCTCGCCGGTCTCCAGCGACCCGGCAGCGAAGCGGCAGTATCGAAGGATGCTTCCGCCATGCTTCCGCCATGCGTCTTCGAACCTTCTATCATCCAATGGGCTGTTCCTCTCGGTTGTGGCATGCCGAGAGTACAACGCCCGGGGCATGTCAGAAGGGACAATATGGGTGGCACGCCGGGACGCTTGGGGTGCGACCGGCACGCGCGGTAGGGTTTGGGTTGGTTCGTCGCGAAGGTTCTGGACCGCGGCGAGGCATCTAACAATGGCATCGAGCAGAACGCCAGGAGGTAGACTGCGGAAGAGAGGCGCGTGCGCGTCTGCTCATGCCAAACACGTTATCCAGACGACCTACAACGGCGTCGCCTATGATTCTCGCGTCGCACTTGGCTGAGAAATTATCGCAAGCACGATTCATCGCAATCGATCTAATGTGGGGCGCTAGTGAGTTCGGAGTTGTTTCGAGCCGGGAGCCACCAGCAATCGATCAGATTGCTTTGAAAGACCCAATCCGGCTGTATAACCCGGGCGTCGACCCGACTTCGCAAGTCATCGGCTACC
>JAURYZ010000243.1 GCA_030653635.1 Coriobacteriia bacterium
GGCTGATCGTGTCGCCGACCTGCTGGGGCTTGGCGGTCTGGATACCGGCGATGATCGCGACAATCACGATGACCGCAACGATGGCCGCTGTGACCATATTGCGCTTCGCGACACCGGAGGGAGCGGCGTTGTCGACCAAGAGCCCGGCACCAGCGTCTGTGCCGGAGGGCGCGTCGGCATCGTCGGCATCATTGCCCTCGGCGGTGTCGTCATCGACCGCAGTGGCGGCCTTCTTGCGCTTCATGGCGCTCGCGACAATCAACACGAATCCGAGAACGACCACCACAGGAATCGCGAAGGCGAGAAACCCGGTGCTCGAAGAGGCGGCAGCGGGAGCCGTGGCGGTAGCGGAGACTGTATAGGCGACCGCGAGAGCCAGCTCATCGCCAGCCTTGGCGCCATCGATCGTCTTGCTGTAGTACGCAAAGCCGCCGTCACCGGGCTGGAGGCTGGCGCCGGGCTCCTCGGCGGTGATGCTTGCCGTCTGGGGGACCCTGATGGCCATCCGGACTTGCGGGACATCCTGTCCGGGCACCCAGCGTATCGACGACGCGTAGGTCGTGCCGTCAAAGCTCAGCATGTCGGAGGCGAGAATCTCAATCTGGGCGATGCGCGACGAGGTGAGCGTGAAGCTGTAGGTGTCCAGCTCGCCAGTCGTGGTCATGGTCTTTTGCAGCTCTAGGTCACCCTCGGGGGCACCGCCCATGATCTCGCCGATCCACTGGATCTGCGAACCCTTGGGAACGGAGAGTTCGGCTTGGGCGGGGAGTGTGGCTGTCTCAGGCAGATGGGCTGTTAGCAGCAAGACGCCCTCGGATTGCTCGGAGAGCATCGTGACATCGACGCTCGCCCAGGTGACAGGGGCGGCAACGGCGCTCGTGGCCGAGAGCGCGGCCAGCACGAACATGACGGCAACGAGGAAGTGGCGCAAAGAAGGACGCATATTCGGATCTCCTAGTTCGGGGCAGACGAGAACGTATCGACGCTTCGCTTCGCTCAGATCCTAAGAGTTGCGAACCGCAGCAGGGCCGCTGTTCCCGACTCGACGTCGGAAGCCGCCCTGTCGGGGCGAGGCGCGAGCACCAGCAGCACGAGAACCAGCGCCTGCGCTGAAGCGAGCATGCCGCCGAGAGTGTCACGCAAAACTCGGGCGGGTTGTCCGAAACGATGGGACCCGCCAAAGGACGCGTGCGGATGTGCCGACGACAGACAGTCGACACAGGCTGAAAGCACGATGACACCTAGAAATAGGATCATCATCGCTATGGAGTACTTGAGTAGGCTGTTCATTTCGGTTCGTCCACTGCGAAAACCATGCCTGCTGGACTTCGCATTCTTATTCGTTTGCGGGCACGTCGGCCCCCAAGGCAGCGGCGGCAGCCGCCGCCCGGCGTTCGAGCGCGTCGACGCGAGCCGTAAGGCCGTCTAGGTCGCTTGTTGGAGGCGTTGAGCTGACAGCGGCCTGGGCCATGTCCGGAGAGGCGACATCATCGTGCTGCCGCGCGAACTTGAGGTAACCCAGTGCGAGGGTCACCGCGAACGCGAAGACTATGACCGCGAAGCGCGCCGTGGACTGGCCGGAGAAGATCACCCAGCCCGACCCGTAGATCATGGTGAGCAGCCCACCCAAGAGCAGACCGTTGGAGATCACACGGAGCTGTTCACTGCGTATGAGCGATATGCCCATGACGAAAGTGGCGAACACAATAAGAACGATGCTCGTGTTGCGGGCCCAGATCTGGCGCTTGGCTTCGAGGTCCTTTTGCAGCGCGTCGATCTTCTTTTGGACGACCGCGTTCTCAGCCTCCTGGGCGGGAGTGAACGCTTTGCCGCCGGTTTGGCGGTTGATCTGTTCCTGCTGCCGGTACAGCTTGTCGAGTTCGGGCTGGTTCTTCTGGTCCGGTGACTCATAGAAGGTGTTCACGCCGATCCCGACAAAGGCGAGCACCATAAGGCCGAGGAAGAACGAGAATATCGTCTGCAGGGCGTAGTTCTGCCTGTCTCGCTGCATGTCCATGCCTCTCATGTGCGTCGTTTCGCTGTAGATACTCAGCTATCATGACAAACTTTGCGCATCCTAGCACCACTCTTGGAAACACGAGCGACCCGCCGGTGCGATACACCCCGAGTTCCCGGACAAACGCCTGCTTGGGCTCTAGCTCGGGATCAGCGTGTTCGCGTACACGAATCCCGGGGGCTCGGCGGTCGAGCCCGGGCTCCACATGTACAGACCAATCGAGAGCCACGGCACGATTCCGGCCAGACGCCCGAAGATGAACGATAGCCAGTTGGGGCGGCCCGGCAGCATCGCAATGAGAACGACCATGAGCGAGGAGCTCAATGAGTACTCGATCCAACGCGCGTAGTTGCGGTTTCTCTTGAGGTTGGCGCCGCCGCAGCGTTTAGCTTTGGTGGATGAGTTCTACGAACCGCATGTCCTCTGCGCGTATATGGCCCTGCAGCCACTTGGCGAGAAACGGAGCAATCTTGGTCGCCGCGACCTGTTCTCCGTTGAAGTACGACGCCGCGAGCATCATCGTCTCGGCTGTCAGGTGCTCATGCAGCGCTCGATGGGAACTGAGCGACGGGTACCCGTGCTCGGCCATGAGCTCCTCTTCATCATTGAAGTGCTGGACCACGTAGTCCGTGAGCTCGTAGATCGTGTCGGCCACGGTTTCCTCGTCATCCTCTTCTTGCACGAGCGCTGCGGCCTGCAGCTTGTTTGCCAGTTCGAACAGGTGACGATGCTGGTCGTCGATGTCCTGGTGGCCGGTCTCCAGATCAACGCTCCACTCGAAGTACGCCATGACGCCTCCGTATCGGGTCATTGTTGTGGGCTTTCACTGCAGACGATACCCACAAGTTGGCATCTCCCTCGCCGCGTAAGCACGAGATGGGTATCCACAGTGATTGTGGATACTGTGGATTGTGTGGAAAACTGCAGGTCAAACGCCGTTTATCTCGCCGATTAGCCTTTGGGCAGGTTGTCTGGGAAAACGCTTGCATCCCCCTTTGATGGGGTGCAGTATTCGTTATGCGAGGTCGTTGAAGAACTCAGATGGGCTAGAACCGTAAGGTGAAAGTTCGTTCGAGGGAAGCAGCGGCCTCGCACCTTTGTGCCCTGAGTCAGGTCTCCTCGGTATAAGATGTTCCGGTGGGGCGCGGTGGGTTAATGCCGCGAAAAAGACAGCTCGCGACCTGTCGGGTCGCATTGCGAAGGGGCGTGATGACGCTGAGGCGTTCAATCCCGTTGAGAATCATCCTGGCGACTGTCCTGGCCTTGCCGGTGATCATGAGTCCGGCAACCGTCTTCGCGGCGTATGCCGTGGACGCGTACGAAGCTGGATCGGGCGATGACACGCCAACAGCTGCCCGGGACTTGACCACGTCGATGGATGAGTCGGGCAGCTACGGCGGCCACGGTGAGCCTTTGTCGACCGAGAGCCACACGTTCGATATGGTCAACGACTCGTCCATGACCTCGGACGAGGACTGGATCAAGTTCACCGTGAGCTCCACTGCCGTGGATGCCGGGTACAGCTACATCATCGAGGCCATCTCTGTAGATGGCGTCGTCGACCCAGTCATCGAGCTGTATGGCCCGCACTCCTCGGCAGCAAATGTGCGCCCCACGGCAGTCTCGCTACTCGGCCCGGATGCAGCGGTTCCGGTATTCACCGAGACCGACCCGGTGGCCCTCATCGCTAACGACGAGAGCCGCTGGTTCTCGATCGGCGGCGCTTCGCTCTCGTTTATCCCCGCCGTCGATGGCGTGTATTACGCCCGCATCCGCCCGTACTACCAGTACGACGGCGGTGAGCTTCCTGTGGGCTTTAACGCCGGCGAGGGTCGTTACACGCTGCGGGTCAAGAACGGCCAGTTCTCGCGCCTTGCTGGCGCCAACCGTATCGATACCGCGGTCGCGATAAGTCGCGAGCGCTTTTCGGCAGTACCGCCATTCTCCGGGGCCGTCGTGCTCGCGAACGGCTATGGCTTTGCCGATGCGCTCGCCGGAAGCACGCTAGCCGGCGTTCTCGGATGCCCCGTGCTGCTCACCGCATCGAATACGCTCGCGCCTAGCGTGAGCGCCGAGATCACGCGACTGGGTGCCGACACCGTGTATGTCCTGGGTGGCACCTCGGCTGTTGAGCCTGCGGTCCTCAGTGCCATCAGCGTGCTTGGGGCCACGCCGGTGCGCGTTGCCGGGGCCGATCGCATCGAGACCGCATGTGCGATCGCTCGCAAGGCCGCGGAACTGGGCGCGACATCCCAAGTAGCGTTCGTGGTCAGCTCTCGCAACTTCCCCGACGCGCTCGCAGCGTCCCCGATGGCCGTCTACAACGGCGCTCCCGTGCTGCTGACCGCTCCCGAAACGCTCGACCCACGCGTTGCCGATGCGCTTGCTGACCCCGCTCTCGGCATCACCGACGTCGTGATAGTCGGCGGTGTCTCGGCTGTCAGCAACGTAGTGTCGACGCAGATATCGGCGGCTCTCGTTTCCTCGGCGCATGTTCGGCGAGTCGCGGGCACGACCCGCTACGACACGGCGCGCGATTTTGCGATCTGGGCCACGGGCATCCAGACTGGCACGACGCAAGTCGGCACGCCCGCCTCGCCCAATGCGCTGGCTACGCTCGAGTTTTCGCGCATCGGCGTTGCCAACGGCGCGAACTTCCCCGACGCTTTGGCTGGCGGCGTGTTTTGCGGCCTGGCGGGTTCCCCGATTCTGCTCACCGACAGCACCAAGGTTTCCGAGTATCTGATTGATTGGGCCGGTGTGCTTCCTGCGGGCCAGGACTACTGGTTCGCAAGCGATCTGGCGATTCTTCGCTCCTATGTGTTCGGAGGGACGAGCGCTGTGAGCTACGGCGTCCACCTACTGCTCGACACATTCTCCGGCCCGGCGCTCTAGACGACCACAGATAAGGGAGTCGACCGTGATTCACACAACCTCTTCTCGCCGAGGATTTCTCATGAGCCTGACCTGCGTGTGCGCGCTTCTGGCGGGCCTCATCGCGCCGACGACCGGTCTCGCGCTCGTATACGACGACGCTCAGTTCGCCTCGGCGCCGCCATTGGCCGCGGTGGAGCAGACGGGCACTTTGGACTACTCGACCGACAGGCTCGATCGTTTCTGGGTGGATCTTTCTGCCAATCAGGTGCTGAGCCTGGACTTGGCCGGTGCGGCGTTCCAGGACTTCGACCTGACGATCTACTCGCCAGACGTAGTGAGCGCGCTGCCCGACCACGAGGAGTTCTACGTCGAGGTCCGCTCGAACAACGCCGATACCGCGAGTGAGTCATTGAGCTTTCTCGTGCCGCCCAACGGCACGGGTCGCTACTTCGTTGAGATCAGCGCTCACGGTGGAGCCAAAGGCGCATACCAGCTTATGTGGTCGCTGCGGACCGCCATCGGCGATGTCGTTCGTATCTCTGGTGCGGATCGCTACTCGACTGCGTACGCCGCCAGCCGCTCCACGTTCACGAGCTCGACGGCGGTGGTCATCGCCAGCGGGGCCAACTTCCCCGACGCGCTAGCCGCAGCCGGGCTTGCGGGCGCGCTCGAGTGCCCCGTCCTGCTCGTTCCCGCAGCCACGAGTCTCGACGACCCGCGCGTGGCTCCTTTGTATCTGGAGCTCACACGTCTCGGCGTGGACGACGCTTACGTGATCGGCGGCTCCGCCGCGGTGAACGATTTCATGTTCACCGAGATAGGGAAGATGGTGCCCTCGATCCAGCGCATCCCGGGCTCCACGCGCTATGAGACGGCCAAGAATGTCGCCGACAAGATCGACCAGATCAATGGCGTGACGTCGGACACCGTGTTCGTGGTGCGCGGAGACTCGTTCGCCGATGCATTGGCCGTGTCCCCGTTCGCCTACTCGCAGGCGCTGCCGATACTGCTGACCCCTCCGGGGGGCCTGGACGCCTACACGCGCTCATACATCGAGCTTAACGACGTGACCGACGTGCGTATCGCTGGGGGCACGGGCGCGGTCTCGGCCGCAGTTGCGACCAGCATCGACTCGCTCAACTCGGGCGCCACGGACGTCATCCGCATGCAAGGCGCGGACCGCTATGCGACAGCTGCGAAAGTTGCCGAGGAGTGCGTCGGGCTCGGGTGGGGCGACTGGAGCGCAATTGGCCTGGCGACCGGCATGAACTTCCCCGATGCGCTGTCCGGCGGTGCCGCTTTGGGCACGCGTGGAGGCGTCCTGCTTCTCACTGAGGCCGGATCGCTCTCTCAGGCCGCTTACGATGCGATATCTGGCAATGCGAGCCCTGCAACTATGGCACTTGTGCTCGGCGGCTCGGCCGCCGTGAATGACGCGGTAATTCAGACGGTTCGGGGTCTACTCCCATAGCTTTCCATGGGATAGACTCATCACCGTTAATCAATCGCTAATCGAGTGGGGGTACTGCTTTGAGGAAATCGGTACTGCGTCTAGTTCGCGTGCTCTGCATAGCCATGCTCTTGGGGTCGATCGTGCCGGTAGCTGCGTTTGCAGATCCGGCCGCACCTGTGTCTTTGGGCATACCCGCTCCGACTGCCACAGCGGCGCGTACAGCCGGGTTGCGTCCCCTAAACGTCCTGCCGCTCGCCGCAGATGATGAGATTCCCGGAGTGGCTCTCGGCGCCTCGCCGCAGGTGGGCTCTTTGAGCGGGAATGACGATGACTATGTCGACGTATACCGTGTGAGCATGTTGCCGGGTCAGGTCTTCTCGGCCGAGCTGAGCATGCCGACCGGGCGATCGTTCTTCATGGAGATCTACGACCCGACCGGCACTTCGGTCTATGCGTACGACGGATTTCAGGCTCAGTCATCCACGTGGGATATGACGCATGAGCGCGTGCAGGTCCCCTCGTACAGCACCGGCGGAAACTACTACGTCGTCATATGGCTCGGGGACGACAACCCCGTCTGGGGTCAGTACTCGCTTACATGGCAGAATTACACCATCGGTGGGGATGACGACGTCGCCGGCGCGATCTCGCCTGCTGCGAGCCCGGTTCCGGGGTCTTTGGACTGGCGCACCGATCCTTCTGACGTGTACAAGTTCAACCTGCTCGAGGACCAGGTCCTCAACCTGACGCTCACCGCTGGTAGCGGCGCGGCATCCTCGGTGTTCCCGATCGGTGGCTTTGACATGTTCGCTTATCAGGCGGGCACCACGACCACCTGGGGCAACGACTGGCCTACTTTCTACGCAAACACACTGGACGGCGGAGCGACTACCGCGACCAAGTCGTACTACTGCCCGCCGCTCGGAGGCGGGTCCGTGTACGTTGAGATTCATTCTGAGCTTTCTGCGGCGAACTACTCCTTGGCTTGGAGCGTCACTAACCCCAACAACACGCGCCTGTCGGGTGCCAACCGCTACGAAACTTCCTATGAGATCAGCAAAGCGAACTTCTATCGCTCCGGGACCGCCGTGCTCGCGTCGGGCACAAGCTTTGCCGATGCGTTGTGCGCTTCGGGTCTCGCGGGCGCGCTGAACGCTCCGCTGCTTCTTGTGCCGCCCAAGATCTATGAAGACGGCTATCTCACCGATGCAGGCCTGGCGTTCAGGTTCGAGTGCAAGCGTCTCGGCGTGACTGACCTCCAAGTCGTTGGCGGTACAGCGGCCATCTCAGCCGCCCTGCTCGACGAGGCCGAGTATGCATCGAGCGCGCTGACTTCGGCCCGCTACTCGGGCGCTGATCGCTACGCCACATCGGCTAGTGTCATGAGCCGGATCGCAACCGTGATGGGCGGACCGCGCCCCACTGCGATCGTGGCACGTGGTGACAAGTTCGCCGACGCACTTGCGGCCGCGCCGTTCGCCTACACGAACGCCTACCCGATCCTGCTCACCAAGTCCGACGAGTTGCCGGCTTCGGTCAGGACCGCGATCCAGGCAGCAAACCCCAACAACGTCTATGTTCTGGGTGGCACGGCCGCCGTAAACCAGGCGGTGTTCGATCAGATCGATGGCATCTCCGTGAACGTTTTGCGCAAGGACGGGGCTGACCGCTACGAGACCGCACTGAACTTCGCCACGTTTGTGGTCGACGATCTTGGGATGGCCTCGTGGAACGATGTTGGACTTGCTACAGGCGTGAACTTCCCGGATGCGCTTTCCGGCGGGGCGGCTTGTGGAGCCCGGGGTGGCGTATTGCTACTCACGCAGCCCGACTCGCTCAACCCAGGAGTTGGCACCAAGCTCACCGATGAGAAGGCCGGGATCGGTCGCGTGACCGTCTTTGGCGGGACATCAGCGGTTTCTGCCAATGTGCGCAATCAGGTGGGTGCGATACTGGCACCATAACGGAGCCATAACGGGCGGGAAGCACCTTGACCGTCGCGACGACGGTGAGTACCATGTTCGAGCACTACACGGCCAGGTAGCTCAGTTGGTAGAGCAGCGGATTGAAAATCCGCGTGTCGGCGGTTCAAGTCCGTCTCTGGCCACCATACGAACTCACGAAGGCCCCATCGATCCGGTGGGGCTTTCTTGCGCTTTGAGCTGGGATTTTCCTCCCGCTGTTCAGCCTTCGGCTTCACTTCGCAACCACGAGGGCACTGGTTGCTGATGCTCTACCAAGTGAGCCGATCTGGCCATTTCTGGGCGATTACGGGTCCTATACGGGTCACCGGCGGATCATCGGAATGAGTTTCAGGGAAGACGCGAACTGCGAGTAGCCGCCTGAGCTACGCCCTTCTCGAACATGTCTGGCATGAGACCAATCACAGCAGCGATTCCCATATTGAGACGTAGGTTCGGATGGTACGACGCCAAGCCGACAGTAGGAATGGGCTGGACGTAGACTCCTAACATTCTGCGCCATTCACAACGGGAGCCAGGACAAGCAGGACAAGCCCACTCTCAATAAAGTACTTGGACTATTTGGACGCCCGATCTGAGGTGTTGAGCTCTCTAGCTGCTGAAATCCTTCTTAAGCGTCAACGGCATCGACAGATCACGTCATCGTGGTGATCATCATCCTGCTGTCGCCGATCAGGGTAGATGTGTCGGACTACTCTCGTGAACGAAGATCATCTTCCGGATGATGAGGATGATGAGGAGGAGTACGACGACATCGTGCCCCCCGACTGACAACGAAGTCGCTTCGAAGTCGGGTCGAACGAGCACCGCTCTCCTCGGCTTGACCTGCAACAGTTCGAGGATTGAAAATCCGCGTGTCGGCGGTTCAAGTCCGTCTCTGGCCACCACAGCAATGACGAAGGCCCTGCCGATCTGGCGGGGCCTTCTTGTGTGCCCACCCACACGACACGTCGCAGAGAGCCGCTCCTCGGCGGGTATCCCGTGCCCTGCGCATGGGTACAATCACCTCAAGGTCGCGATGTCAGCCGACGTCGGATCACGCTCTGGCGTTCGTCGCCGGTATCGTCGACTTCCACGTCGGCGTTGCGATGGAGGAGAGACGTTGTCCCAGCACATGGGCCCCTTCGAGTATGCCTTCACCCACTCTCTCGTCCCTCAATCAATCACGGAACCCAACGGCGCAATCCGAGTCAATGAGGCTTTCAGCGATCTGCTCGGATACTCGCCCGAGGAACTCGCCGACCAGGCCACTTGGATGCAGCTCACCCATCCGGATGACGTTGCGCTTTCGCAGGCCCATGTGGATGCGATGCTCTCCGGTCAGTCCGACGAGGCCAACTTCGAAAAGCGCTACCTTCGAAAGGATGGGGAGACTGTTTGGGTGCGGGTACAGACGCTTCTGAGGCGTGGTGAGAGTGGGGAGCCGCTGTACTTCATAACCTCGATCATCGATGTGTCTGGGCTGAAGCGGACGGAGTTGACCTTGGCCCAGAGCGAAGAGCGTTTCAGGACCCTCTTCACTTCCATCGACCAGGGTATGGCGCTGCACGAGATCATCGTGGACGACGCTGGTGCTCCTATCGACTATATCTACCTCGACTTGAATGAGAGTTATACGCAGCTTCTCGGGGTGACGCGCGAT